>CAZFLL010000008.1:0-45504 GCA_964519865.1 uncultured Chitinophaga sp.
AAGGTCATACATCCGCCAAAAATGACGGAAGGGACTGTGCCGAGGGCAGTGGCGGCGACCCCGCTTTCAAACTGACCCAGTTCATTGGAGGAATTGATAAAGATGGAATTCACGGATGAAACACGGCCGCGCATTTCATCGGGTACAAAAATCTGTACCACGGTGCCCCGGATGATCACGCTTACGCCATCAAAGAGACCGCTGACCAGTAAGGCGGCGAAGCTTAACCAGAAATTCTGTGAGAGAGCAAAAATTAATATACAAACCCCGAATCCGGCAACCACATACATGAGTGTCTGTCCCTGCTTCTTTTTCAGCGGATGAGTGGTCAGCCAGGCAATGGCGAAAAAATTACCCATATAAGTGGCGGCGACCAGCCACCCTAATCCGATCGGGCCTACATGCAGGATATCCGTGGCAAAAGCGGGTAACAGGGCAATCGCCCCGCCGAATAATACGGCAAACATATCCAGGCTCATAGCACCCAGCAAAGCTTTGTTATGAAAGACAAAGCGCAGCCCTTCTTTCACTCCTTCCCAGGTTTTACTGCTTCCCTGCCAGCTTACGGCCTTGGGTTTTATTTTCTGGAAAAGAAAAAAAGAGATGCCAACGAGTCCGCAGACAGGAATAAAAGCAATGGTGATATTGGTATAGCCCATCAGCACACCGGCAATCGCCGGACCAGCCACGGCCGCTACCAGCCAGACCATACTGTTAACCGAAATGGCTTTGACCAGTGACTCCTGTGGAATCAGCTGGGCGAGGAAAGCATTAAAAGCCGAACCGGTAAAGGCCCTGACGGCCCCGGTACAGAATACCAGTCCATATATACTCCATTCAATAAATCCACGCGAATAATTGGCCTGCATCCATTTTGAAGTAACCAGCAATAAACCCAGCATGAGAAAAAAATACAGTGCAATACAAAGACTGATGAGTTTATGCTTGTTGCTCCGGTCCACTTTTACGCCGGCAGGCAGGGCCAGGGCAATGGCCGGGATCACTTCCGAGAGTCCCAGCATCCCGAGGGCCAGTTTACTGCCGGTGATTTCATACAGCCGCCAGCCCAATAACACGGGAGTCATCCTTAATCCGGCTATAAACAGGATACGGGCAGTGATGAACCAGGAAAATTCGCTGTTGATCAGCGGCCAGAATTTTTTATTGAAGGTAAAAGGATGACTCATGGGAGTGTAAGATAGTATTGTCCATCCTCATACTCTTTGTCCAGTGCATCCAGGATGACCTGCAGGTGTTTTTCATTGCCCAGGAAATCGGCATTGCTGGCATCCACAAACAGGGTCTTTATATTGTGTTGTTTGATATAATGGGTGTAAGTCTCCTGGATATTGAACAGGTATTCATCGGAAATATTCTGTTCATAGGCCCGGTTGCGTTTTTTGATATTGGACTGCAGCCTGGAAACCGGGGCATGCAGGTAGATGAGCAGGTCCGGCTGGATCAGTTGCTGGTGAATGATCTCAAACAGCCGCTGGTACAGACGGAACTCATCATCCGGCAGGGTTACTTTGGCAAAAAGCAGGCACTTGGTAAAGAGGTAATCTGAAATGGTCAGGCTCTGGAACATATCTTTCTGCTGCAGCAATTCTTTCAGCTGTTTGAACCGTTCGGCCATGAAAAACAATTCAACCGGGAACGCGTACTGATCCGGGTTTTCATAAAACTTAGGCAGGAAGGGATTGTCTGCAAATTCTTCCAGGATCAGTCTTGCATTGTAGTGTTTACTCAGCAGGTGTGCCAGTGTGGTTTTACCTGCCCCGATATTGCCTTCTATTGTAAGAAACTGGTAATTCATGAATCATCTCCCCGGGCTTACGCACTTTAGTTTTGATATGGGCGCAAAATACTTCAAATGCGACCGCCGCTTATGCAGGCGGTAAAGATTGTGGAAAAATTCAGGATACCTTTTTTACCTCCAGGGTATCCGGACAGTGGGCCAGCAAATCATTAATTGATAAATGGCTCACGGGATGAATCACTGTTCCGGCAATTTCGGCCAGGGGGAGCAGGGCAAAACGACGGTTGGGCAGTTCGGGATGGGGGAGTTTGAGCAGGTCATATTGGTGTACCTCATCCCCGTACATTAATATATCAATATCGATCAGCCGGGGCCCGTATTTTTCTTCCCGGATACGGCCCAGTTGTTTTTCAATTTTCAGGATCCTCCGCATCAGTTGCCGGGCATTGAGGCTTGTCTGCAGTTCCAGGGCCTGGTTCAGGAAAGCAGGCTGGTCGGTCTTGCCCCAGGCCGCCGTTTCATAAATAGAAGAAATTTGCGTGATCGTGCCACAATGTTCAGTGATCTGTTCTTTGGCGGCAGACAGGTAGTTGAACCTGTCGCCCAAATTGCTTCCGGTCAGCAGCCAGGCGGTATTCATGCCCCCAAATATCTTTATTTTCCCCGATGCCCCGTAATTAAATACATTTGCCCCGCATGTCTACCAGTCAAAAACCATATAGTCAGTCAAGGGCATTATGGGCCATTACCCGGGCCAGTTTTAAAGCCATTTTTGCGAATCCGAGTGCCATTATTTTCAGTATTCTTTTCCCGATCATTTTTGTGATGATTTTCGGAGCCTTTGGCAGCGGGGGAGGGGTGAGTTTCCGGATTGCCTTAGCTGGAAAGACAGATACCACGGACGAGTTTTACAAGGGTTTAATGCAGATTCCCGGAATTAAAATTGTTTCCTATACCGATTCAGCGCTCCTGCGTAAAGACCTGATCAAAGGAAAACTGACCGCCATCTTAAGTATTGATAAAACGACGGATAGTACAGAAAAGCCACATTATACGATTGGTATAAAATCCACCACGGCCAGTTCCAATACGATCTACTCTTTTATTCCGGCGTTAAAACTGGCCAAGCTTTCAATGGAAAAAGCACTCAACGACAGTTATGTGGATTATGTGGATATAGAAGAGCCGGTCATTGAGAAAGTCCGTCAATACCGCCAGATCGATTTTATCCTTCCCGGTCAGCTGGGTTTTTCCATTTTATTCTCCACCCTGTTCGGGATCGCATTTACCTTTTTCAATCTCAGGGAACAACTGGTGCTGAAACGGTTCTATGCCTCCCCGGTGAAGAAGATCAATATCCTGCTGGGCGTGGGAATGAGCCGGCTATTCTTCCAGGTACTGAGTGTACTCGTATTGCTGTTGTTTGGGCATTACTTTATGCACTTTACCCTGCAGAACGGGATCTTTACTTTCTTCTCGATCATTACCATGACGCTGATCATGCTCTTCCTGCTGATGGGGGTAGGACTGATATTCAGCAGTATTGTAAAAAGTGATACCTCGATTCCGCTCCTGATCAACCTTTTTGGTTTTCCGCAGATGATGTTGTCCGGTACATTTTTCCCGATTGATGTGTTTCCCAAATGGCTGCAGGAGATCTGCCGGGTATTGCCCCTGACCCAGTATAATGATGCGGTACGTAAAATATCTTTTGAAGGACTGAGTATTCTTGAATGCTGGAAAGAGATCGGGATATTGGGACTCTGGATGGTGCTTATCTACGCGATTGCCACCAAAGTCCTGAAATGGGAATAAACCCTTTTGCTGATTGATTGTTGAATTATTTTTTAACCGCTTTGCCGGAAATTTATCTGTATGCGACTCCTGAAACTGGCTTTAATAAGTATTGTTTTTTTCTTTCTGCTGATCACCGGGATCTCCCTGTTTTTTCCGTCCCATATCCGGATCTCCAAAGCCGTGGATATTAATGCCACCAGGGATTCGGTATTGCAACGGATCAGTCAGCCGGCCAACTGGAAATACTGGTACCCGGGTGCTGACACTTTGCCGCTTTATGAAGCCGATGGCGTGATAAAAGGAATCCGTATGCCAGGCAACCAGGTACTGATGATTACCGGTTTTAATGACAGTACTGTTACAGCTGCCAACAGCACCAGTGAGAAGGAAAGAGCCGGTATGGGCTGGAACCTGATGCAGACCGGGAAAAATACAGTAACGGTACAATGGTATATGGATTTTAAATTACATTGGTATCCCTGGGAAAAATTTTCCAGCCTGCTGCTGGAAAAAAGATACGGTCCGGTAATGGAACAGGGACTGGCTAAACTGAAAACCTTCAAATAAAAAAACAACATATGAAACAACTCCTTCTTCTCCTCTCCGCATTTATCATCACCCTCTCCTCAAACGCCCAGGGTGGTGGCCGCAAAAGTCCGCATGATACCGTGAGTTCAAAAAACACCACGGTGACTTATGGCCGTCCGTATAAAAAAGGCCGCGTGGTGTTCGGTGAGCTCGAAAAATATGGTAAAGTCTGGCGGGTGGGGGCCGATGAAGCCACTACCATCAAATTTGCCAAAGATGTAAAGTTTGGCGGTGCTGATGTAAAAGCGGGTACTTATACATTATTTGCTATTCCCGGTGAAACAGAATGGACTATAATCCTGAACGGCCAGCTGGGTCAATGGGGTGCATTCAGTTATGAAAAAAACAAAGACAAAGATGTGGCTTCAGTGAAAGTGCCGGTACAGAAACTGGATCTTCCGGTGGAGCAACTGACGATCCGGTTTATTGAATCAGGCGCATTGGTGATTGAATGGGATATGACCAGGGTACTGGTGACCATCAACTAATCCGGGAAGCTGATCTTCCCCATCGATACATTCGGGATACCCTTCCTGTTTTCACCCAGCTTTACTGCACCTCCGGCCACTGTTTCATTGGCCAGCAGGGCAAAGAGTACGGCTTCCTTGGCATCCGGATTGATTTCCAGGGCCTGGGTGGAATGGAAGGGTATTCCTTTTAATTGGTCCTTTATATTTTCCACCAGCAATGGATTGTGCATACCCCCGCCACTTATATAAATGGTAAAGGGTTCACCTGTTTTTACGGTCCGTTGAATTGCTTCCACGATCATATCCGCACTGAACCGGTTCAGCGTGGCCATCTGGTCTTCCACAGGTAATGTACCAGCCTTACAATGTTGCATGGCCTTATACAGGTATTTCAAATTGAACAGTTCCGGGCCGATTGTTTTGGGAAAGACCCCGGCAAAAAAGGAATCTGTTTTCAAGGCCTCTAATAAGGCCTGGTGGACTTTTCCTTGCCGGGCAATCGACGCATTTTCATCAAAGTATTTTCCGGGATGATTAGCCTGAACCAGGGCATCCATTATCGTATTCCCTGGTCCCACATCTGTACTGAATACATTGGCTGCATCCAGGTCACCGGGGAGGTAGGTGAAATTGGCAATGCCACCGATATTCAGCATGATCCTGTTCTCCCCTTTTTTAGAGAAAACCAGGTAATCCCCATAAACGGCCAATGGGGCGCCTTCTCCGCCGGCCGCCACATGTTTTTGCCTGAAATCACTGATCGTGATAATACCGGTATGCACGGCGATATGATCTCCGTCGCCGATTTGTAATGTGGCATTGCCATATGCAGCATGGCCATGCAAAAATGCGGGGGCATGGTAGATGGTCTGGCCATGACTGGCAACCAGGTCCACTTCCTCATTTTTAATATTCCATCCGGCAAGGGTGTTATTAATTATGCGGGCATGTTCCAGGGCCACCTGGCTGTTCAGCAGACAAACCATTTCAAGGTCCGCATCACGGCGGGAGAAGATGGATTTAAGGGATTCTTTAAATTGACTGGTATATGAAACAGTTGTAAAATGGACTAATTCCACCTGCGTCTCCCGCCCGCTTCCCGATATCCGGCATAAGGCCAGGTCGAGTCCGTCGAAGGAAGTGCCGCTCATCAGGCCCAGGATCAGGCGCGTGTGTTTGTAGCCGGCGAGGTATAGCCGCTCGAGGTTTTTGTTCATTTCTTAAAGATAGAATGTCGGTTTCTGCCGGAAAAAATTATTTTGTTTCAGGTTTTTGCGTTTTTAGGCTAAATAAGTTGCAATTTTTTGCGCATATTAGGCAGAGTACTTATATTTATTGTTACAACGTTGATTGCCATGCTTAAGAGAGAACGACAGGAATTTATTCTTCGTGAAGTGAACCTGCATAACCGGGTGCTTACGTCTGACCTTTCTGAAGCGATCAATGTTTCGGAAGACACGATCCGGAGGGACCTCTCCGAGCTCTCAGAATCCGGCAAGATCATCAAAGCCCATGGCGGCGCGCTTTCCAAATCTTTTCATACTTCTTTCCAGATAAACGGGGTCTATTCGCATGACAAGAAAAAATGCATTGCACAGAAAGCGGTGACCCTGATCCAGGATGGTATGTTTATCCTGAGCGGTGGGGGAACCACGATTACCGAACTGGCCAAAGCATTGCCCGATCGGTTGCAGGCCACTTTTTTCACCGGTAGTCTTCCGGCTGCCATCGAATACATACAACATCCGACAGCCGAAGTGATATTTATTGGAGACCGTGTATCTAAAAATTCACGGATTACCGTCGGTGGCGATGCGATTCAGAAAATCAGCCAGGTGAATGCGGATCTCTGCTTCCTCGGGATCAATGCCCTTGATCCGGAAAAGGGACTGACCGATAACGACTGGGATGTGGTCCAGATCAAGAAAGCCATGATCAATACATCCCGGAAAGTGGTGGCGCTGACTATTTCAGAAAAACTGTTCACCCAGCAAAAGATCAGGGTGGCTGAACTGGCTGAGCTGGACATTATTATCACTGAACTCCCGCCGGATGATCCGAAACTGGATCCATTCCGCAAAGCCGGGGTGCAGATTCTTTAGGATTTATTTTTTTATATAAACATTCAAACAAAAACCGCAAATGAAAAATCTGCTATGCTTTGCACAGAAGAAAGGGAAACCTCTTTCTTTTGTTTTCATCTTGCTGCTGGTATCGGGGTCATTGCTGGCCCAGGTAAATATCAGCGGTAAAGTAACCGGCGCGGACGGAAAGGGAATTCCCTTTGTGTCTGTACAGATCCGGAACACAACCATTGGTTCTGCAACAGGCACAGACGGGGCCTATAGCTTTGATGCCAATATTAAGCCCGGCACTTATGTACTGGTATTCTCCGGTGTGGGATTTAAAACAAAAGAACAGTCTGTACAGGTGGGTACAGAAAAAGCATACACGTCGGATGCGGTACTGGCCGATGATGCATTGAATATGGATGAAGTGGTGGTAACCGGGGTGTCGGCGGGTACAACTAAAAAACAGCTGGGTAGTTATATCAGTACGGTTAAAGGAGATCAGCTGACCAAAGGAGCTACAGGCAATGCACTGGCCGCCCTGCAGGGTAAATCAGCGGGGTTGCAGATCGTACAAAACAGTGGTGATCCCGGGGGCGCGTTTTCAGCCTTTACCCGTGGTATCAGTTCTATCAATGGATCTTCACAGCCCCTTATTATTGTGGACGGGGTGATTTTCAATAATGCCACCACCCGGGTAACGAATACCAGCAACAACTATGATGGGTCCAGTTTTATAGGTACCATCGGGCAAAACAGGCTGGCGGATATAAATCCTGCCGATATAGACAGGATTGAAGTCCTGAACGGTGCCGCGGCGGCAGCCATCTATGGTTCACGGGCCAATGCGGGGGTGATACAGATATTTACCAAACGCGGTTCTAACGGTGCACCTGTGGTTAGTTTCAGCACCAGTATGATCATGAGTTCTCTGCGTAAAAGTGTTCCGGTAAATCAGTCTCCAACCAAGTTTGGCGGACCTACAGACGGACCTGGTGCGCAGACACAGGATATACTTACACCCGCATTGACCAATACCACGGCGGTTACCCGGTATGATTATAATGATTATATTTTCAGGAGCGCCATGGGCACAGACAATAATATTTCTGTGGCTGGTGGAAAAGATAAAACCAAGTATTATACCTCCGCCTCATATTATAAGAATGAGGGGATCGTAAAGAATACCGATTTCAGGCGCTTCAGTTTCAGAGTCAACCTGGACCAGGCGCTCGGCAATAAAGTAAACTTCAATATTGGGTTGAATTTTATCAACAGTGCCAGCAATGAAAAACCGGATGGGAACTCTTTCTTTTCCCCGATGAACTCTATAAATATCATTGGTAACTTCCATAATATATGGCAGCGGGATGCGCTGGGTAATATCCAGGCAGTGGGAGAGCGCGGCCGGGTGAATCCTGTTTCCATTATTGAAGACATCAAACAAAGACAGGAAACCAACCGCCTGGTGGCGAATGCGGGGTTGAAAGTGCGTCCGTTTAAGGGACTGACACTGGATTATACCATGGGTATTGATGAGTATGCGCAAAAAGGGGAAACCTTTATTCCTCCTTTTGCCTACAATGTGAGTGATGGTTTCTTTGGAGGTGGTGCCGCCCTGGATCCGACCCGTAACGGGTACGCCAGTGCCGGTAATTATAATTTCTTCCAGATCAACAATGATCTGAATGCCACTTACCAGACTAAAATAACCCCGGATATCACTTCCACCACACAACTTGGTTATTCACTGCAATATGAAAAGTCCGGGTACACGTTATTGCATAGCCGCGGTCTCGCGCCCTTTGTAAGAACCGCCACGGGTGGCAGCACTTTGTTACCGGGGGTAGATGCCAGGAGTGAATTTTCTGTATGGGGAACCTTCCTGCAGCAGAATTTCGGTTATAAGAGCCTGTTATATATTACCGGCGCCGTACGGGTGGATGGTTCTTCTGTTTTCGGAAACGATCAGCGTAACCTGACCTATTATAAGGCCAGTGGAAGTTATGTGATCAGTGAGCATGAATTCTGGAAAAAGAGTGCTATAAGCAAAGTACTGAATTTTGCCAAGATCAGGCTGGCCTACGGGGAGAGTGGAAATATGACCGGTATCGGGGCTTTTGACCGTTTTAATTCTTATAGCAGCAACCCCTTTATCAGCCGTACAGCCCTCGCTTCCAGCTCCACCCTGGCTAACACTTTTGTAAAGCCGGAGAAACAAAAAGAAACAGAACTTGGATTTGACCTCGGATTACTGAACAGCCGTATAAATATCCAGGCTAATATCTACAAAAAGAATGTAGAAGATCTACTGATCAACCGCTTTATTGCACCAACCACCGGTTTCAGCAGCCTGCTGGATAATTTCGGCAGCCTCGAAAACAAGGGTTTTGAATTTGTGCTGAATGCCAAAGCAGTTGCCAAAAAGGATTTTAGTTGGAACATTTCGGCGATTTATAATCATAACCGGAATAAGGCCGTAAAGATCGGACAAGCACTTACACTTCTGAGTACGAACCAGGGGGCCCCGGTTGCCATCATCGAAGGTCAGCCGATCGGTGTTTTCTACGGCGCATTCTTCGCACTTGATGCCAATGGTGGCCTGGTGAAGAATACATCTGGCTATCCACAGGGTGAAAGAGGTATTCAGACAAGCGCCCTGACATATAATGTTACACGTGATCCCAGTACCGGATTACCAATAACCACTAACCCGTTACTTCGCCGTATTATCGGTAACCCTAACCCAGATTGGACCGGAAGTCTTGTTAATGAGTTTACTTACAAAAAAGCAAGTCTCCGCGTACAACTCGACGCCGTACAAGGGGTGGATGTCTTCAATGCCGACTGGAGAACCCGCCAGGGTGTAGGAAATGGTAAAGAAGCAGAGAAAGAACAAACCGGTGTTTATCCCCGTGGCTATATCAACAGTTTCTATGCCACCGTGGAGCAATGGAGGATAGATGATGGATCCTTTGTTAAACTGCGTGAGATTTCCCTGAGTTATGCTTTCGGCAGCGTGAAAATGTTCAGGGATGTAACCCTCAGTGTAAGCGGCCGTAACCTGATCAGCTGGGATAAGTATAAGGGATATGATCCTGAAGTCAACGCAGGTGGTCAGAGCACGATCCTGCGCGGGATTGATTTTGGTTCAGTGCCTATTCCCAAAACATTCAGTGTAGCCTTATCTGCTAAATTCTAAACCGACAAAAAAAATTATTATGAAGAATAAAATCTTAAAATATACGATAATAACAGCACTGGCCGGTATTGCTGTTATTCCCTCGGGTTGTAAGAAGGATTTCTCCAATCCGAATGCAGCTACCGACGAGCAGGTGTTCAGTTCGCCTAAAGGTCTGACCGGTGTGGTCGTGGGCCTGCAGCGGGTATATACACTTGGCCGGGGCAGCACACTTTTTAACCTGGTAACGATCAATGGACTGACTACAAATGAAATGTTCGTCGTTAACCCCGGTAATACATCGGAAGTACAGATCGCCAGCGGTGGTACAGCTGTTGATGGTAATAACTCCATGCTGACCACCTTCTGGACCACCTGTAATAAAGTGGTCTATGACGCGGATAAAGTGATTGCCAGCGCATCAACCCTGTCGGATAAAAATTACGCCAGCGGACTGATCGCCTATGCCAGTATTTTCAAAGCCCTCTCCATCGGGGATATGGCCCAGTTCTGGGAAAAAGTACCCACAACCACCGGAACCAATGTCAGCTTTATCACACGGGTGGATGGGTTTAAACAGGCCATTACCGTAATTGATAATGCAATTACCACTATCAGTGCCAATCCCATCAGTGCATCCTTTATCGCCAATGTGCCTGCCGGTATTGATATCAGCAATACACTGAACGCGCTGAAGGCCAGGTATTCACTTTATGCAGGACTCTATACCCAGGCGCTTACGGCGGCCAATGCAGTGGACCTTTCCAAAAAATCCACATTCAACTTTGACGCACTTTCCCTGAACCCCTTATTTGAAGTGGCTACGTCCACCAACAACGTGGTACAGGTAAAGGATTCAACGCTTGGAATGGTAACCGGGTTGCAGCCTGATTTCGCGGATAAAAGGATAGCTTTCTATACCACGATCAACCCCACGATCGCCCCCCGCTTCCGGATCAATGGTTTTGGCAATGCTGCCGGTACCGCTTTCCCGGTTTACCTTCCCGGAGAAATAACCCTGATCAAAGCAGAGTGTTATGCACGGGCGACTACCCCTGACCTGACCAATTCACTGGTGGAACTGAATAAAGTGGTGACCAAACTACCTGCGGCTGATCCATTTGCCGTAGGTGCAGGACTCCCGGTTATTTCAGGTTCTTTTACCCAGGCCCAGTTACTGGATTCTATCTATAAGCACCGCAGCATTGAACTGTATATGTCCGGCCATAAACTGGAAGATATGCGTCGTTTTGCCCGGCCCAATGCGGAAAGAAGGAGAAACCTGATGCCATACCCGCTGCGGGAAAGAGACAATAACCCGAATACCCCTGCCGATCCTCCGTTTTAACCATATTTAAGAGCGCAGACGAGTCATACAGCAGACACGTTTAAAGGTTGCCACCAGTTGGCAGCCTTTTTTTTACCTTTATGTAAAGAATATCTATGTACGGTAAACGGTCTATATATTTCTTCCTGATTTTTTTAGTGGTCCGTGTATCATCCGAAGCCCAGGTAGTTGTGGATACAGTAATGAAAGAAACAGATTCAGTCAGGTATGCCCTTGACATGACACTGGATATTCCCACAGATCCAACGGTGATTTTTTTCCAGGAAGGAAAGAAAACCAAAACACCCGGTAAAGTCATATTGCAGCTGAAGGACAGGAAAATAAAGTCATTGGCGGCTTTCCTGAAAAGCCTGGGCAATGGGGAAGCCGGGGAAATGGAATATGCCGATTACGCGTTTGCCGACCTGGATAAGGATGGCCGCCAGGAATTACTGGTATCCAATTTTACAGGCGGGGCACACTGCTGTGATGAAATTTATATTTTTAAAAATACCGCGCCTGACAAATACCAGCATGTGGCTAAATTATTTGCGGGAAACACCCTCATTACGAAAGAGCGGACATTTGTTTATGATTTCCAGGAACAGTTCGGTTATTTTTTTACCTGTTTTGCCTGCGGATATGAGGATACAACAGATGCCGGACCATTGCCCAACAGCACTATCACGATCCGTTACCGGAAGGGAAAAATGGAAGTGATACCCGGTAATGCCGATTTAAAAGCACTCGTCAGGGACAATCTGGAGAAACTGGGAGAGCAGCCCTACCAGCCCCTGGAAGATGATATTGCACAGGACAATGGACTGCGAAAGGAAATGGCCTTTAACCTGGCCGTATTTTATTATTCTTTTGGCCGTAACCTCACCGAAACCCAGCAATTATTTTTCCGCTACTATAAACATACTGACGCCAAAAAAGTATGGGCCGGGTTTGCCCGCCAGCTCCGGTATATGCGGCTGGAAAATGATTTCTGAAAACTGGTCTTTTCCCGTGCAACGACCGGGCATTTCCCGTTGTCAGTCAATCTGTATACACAAACATGGATGAGCGCCAATTGGTAAAGAGCTGCCTCAATGGTAAACCAGCTGCCCAGAAAGAACTGTATGACCGCTTCGCGGAGCAGATGCTGGGGGTATGTTATCGCTATACCAAATCGCTGACCGATGCGGAAGATGTGCTACAGGATGGCTTTGTCAAAGTCTACCGCCACCTGCATACCTACAAATTTGAGGGAGAACTGGGCGCCTGGATACGCCGGATCATGGTGACAACGGCCCTTAATTTTCTAAAAAAGCACAGCCGTTACCGCACCGACCTGTCCTTTGACACCAGCGATGCCCTGCATCCGGTGGTGGATAATGATGCAGAAGTGAAAATGACGGCACGGGAACTGGCCGAACTGATCCGGCAGCTGCCAACCGGCTACCAGACCATTTTCAATCTCCATGCCGTGGAAGGCTTTACCCATGTGGAAATAGGGGCGATGCTGGGCATAACGGATGGCACATCCCGTTCTCAATATGCCCGGGCAAGAAACCTGCTGATCACCTGGGTGGAGAAAAATTCTTTTATTAAAAATGACCATTATGCGGGCAAATGAATTTGAAAAAGGGGTTCGTGAAAAAATGGGGGAGTTCCGCCTTCAGCCATCGGCACCCGTATGGCCCGAAGTGGAACGCCGTATCCGGGAACGGAAAAGAAGAAGAATTCTTTTTTTCTGGTTCAGCCTGGCCGGTATAATCCTGGCCGGACTTGGTGGCTGGTGGATCATGGAAAATAGTAAGCAACCTGTTTCAGGAAGTACTAACCAGGCAGCCACAGAAACAACAGCTGGTATCAATAAACAGGAGAAAACCGTAAATAAAACAGGGCCTGTATCCAATCATCCGGATTCAGAAAACAAAACAGCAGCAGAGAAAGCGACAGCAAATACAGCCACTGAAACAACATCAGCTACTTTAACCACAACTCCGTCTGCCGGCACAACAAAACCTGCTCCGGCTGCAAACACGAATAAATTAAATGGAATCCAGGCACCTGCTGTGTCAGAAAATATAGCCGGGAAATCCGTAAAGCAGTCAATTACTTATCCGTCCAATAATATTAATTCCGCTATTACAGGTGGCAATAGCGGAAAATCAAAAAGATCCGGCAATAAGCCCCCCGCAAATACAAAAAAAGCGGCAAAGCCTGAGCCGGTAACAGAGACTGCGGTGGCTGCACAAATAGCAGCTGTTCCTCCGGTAGTTGAACAGCCCGTGGTAAGTAAAAAGAACGAAGAAGAATCAAAGGCAACAGTTGGTGATATTTCAAGCAAAGCTGTCGTTCCGGCTGATACGGTAAAAGCAATTGCGGTTAAACAACAGGATCCATTGCCGGAAACCCCGAAGAAGAAGTCTGCAAAACAATCTAAATGGCAAACCGGTGTTCAGATTGGATTTGGCCAATCAAAACTCACCACAGGCGGCTTTAATATTTTTGATGAAAAAAGTTACGATGCTTTACAGTCTGGCGGATCAGTCAATAATAACCCGGGAACAGGAAATGTATACAGCCTGAATTATGCAGATTCAGTTCCCTTGAAAGGACTGGCCTTCCAGGCAGGTGTTTTTGCAAAACGAACACTGGGAAAGAGAACCGCCTTTTCCGCAGGGGTTAACCTGTCTTATTATTCTGGAAAGCAACGGGTAGGGGTGTTCGTTGATAGTGTACGCCGGATCAGCTCATTCACCACTGATACCAGGGAGGGCTTTTACAGGGCGGGCAGCAGCTCCCCATACAGTAATCGTTATTATTATATACAGTTCCCGTTGTTATTCCACTGGCAATTAAATAAAGGCCATAAAATACCACCTGTTCAATGGGAAAACGGTATTGCTCCCACATTCATGGCCGGCAGCCGGGCAGTGGTATATGACCGGGTAAGCCGTTTGTATTTCCGGGACAAAACAGCATACAGTTCATTCGGCCTTATATTCCAGACAGGCCTGGCAGCCGAGTTTGGAACTGCAAAGAAACACCCGCTGTCTGCCGGACTGTTTTATAAATATCATTTCACCCGTTTGCAAAAGATCAATCCCCCGGACTTTAATTATTTAAGCAGTTACGGTATCCAGCTCCGTTGGCTGATAAAAAAATAATCATGCAACGGTCTTTTAACCTTGTTTGTCAGTAATTCAAATAAACTATTATGAGATTTAAAATTTTCCTCCTGGTTGCAAGCACGGCCTTCCTTTTCCAGTCTTGTTTAAAAGACAGGATACTGCATACCTATACGATCGCAATCCCGGTGTATAAAGAGAAATCCGAAGTTTATGCCAATATTAAGTCCAATGCGCCACAGGCGGTGACACAACCGGGCAAAATGTATCTCTATGGTAATTATATATTCCTGAGTGATGTGGACAAAGGGGTGCATATAATTGATAACAGCAATCCGGCTAACCCGGTGCATAAAGCCTTTATCAATATCCCGGGTAACCTGGATATCGCGGTAAAAGGAAATACGCTCTATGCGGATTTATATACGGACATGGTGGTGGTGGATATCACCAACCCGCTGGCAGCCCGTTTTGTCAAATACATTCCTTATGTTTTCCCTTACAGGAATTACGGGTATAATTTTGTGGCGGACAGTAACCGGGTGATTGTGGAATGGATCAAAAAAGACACTACGGTGGAGAATGAAATTTCCAACAACTGGATGAAACGGGATGTTATGCTCTATTCAGCCAACACCGCCGGAGGTATGTCCAATAACAGTTCCAGCAGTACCCCGAACGGAATTGCCGGTTCTATGGCCCGGATTTCAATTGTCGGCAATTACATGTATTGCCTGAATCATTCCCAGCTGAGGAGTTTTGATCTCAGTAATCCGGTTGCTCCTGAACAATCTGCTGTTACGGATATGTCCTGGAATATTGAAACCATTTATCCATTCCGCAACAAACTCTTTATCGGTTCTTCTTCCGGCATGTTTATTTATGATATCAGCAATCCGGCGGTTCCGGTACGGGAAGGTCAGTTTTCACATGCCCGTGCCTGTGATCCGGTGATCACTGATGGCAACTATGCCTATGTTACCCTGCGCGACGGTACCACCTGTTCCGGTACCGCCAATCAGCTGGATGTAGTGGATGTTTCCACGATGTCAAATCCCTTCCTGCTGAAATCCTATGTTATGACAAACCCGCATGGCCTGGCTAAATCAGGCAATTACCTTTATATCTGTGATGGTAAGGATGGCGTGAAAGTGTATGATGCTGCTGCCCCGGCAAGTATTGCATTGAAAAAGCATTTAACCGGCCTGAACACCTATGATGCGATCGCCTGGAATGAGAACCTGCTGGTTGTGGCTGAGGACGGGCTTTACCAGTATGATATCACTGATCCGGTAAACCCCGTGTTAAGAAGTAAAATCAGTGTTCATCGTTAATGTGTACTATGAAAAGAATATTGTGTTTACTTTTCCTGCTGGTCCTGGTAACTGCAATAAATGCGCAGCAGAAACCACGTTTTTCCACGCAGAATTCGGTGGGCCTGTTGTTTGGAGGTTCTGATAATGCACCCCAGGTGCAGACGGTTAACGGGATCGCCTGCCGGAACTGGTTTGCCGGTATTGGAACCGGGATAGACTGGTACACTCAGCGGAGCATACCACTTTTTCTATCAGGAAATCGTTTTTTTAACCTGGGACAAAAACGTCAGTTCTTCCTGGCTTCAGGAGCAGGTGCAAATTTTGCCTGGGGAGAAACAGGCGCTTATATTTCTAATGGATGGAATACCTATGGCAGAACGTTTAAACCGGGTATATACTTAAATGCCGGGCTGGGGTATAAAATGTCTGTGGGTAAACAAAATGATAACCTGCTGATCCAGCTGGGGTTTAATAATAAATCACATAAAGAAATTGTCACTTCAACCTATCCCTGTTTTAACCCGCCTTGTCCGGAAAGCAAAGAAACATTCAATTACAAGTTCAATGCCCTGTCCCTGAAATTTGGCTGGGGTTTTTAATCTTCCCGCAGAAACCGGAGATTGCGCCGGATACCGGACCACTTTGTCCTTTTAAGCGGGGAGTCCCGGAATTGTTTGTTGAATTGCTCCTCACTCATGGCTTCCCATTCTTTAGTGGAAAGTTCCAGTATTTCGCGGACTGGGGTAAACGCGCTTTCCTGGTTGGGCCTGGCAAACCGGTTCCAGGGACAAACATCCTGGCAGGTATCACATCCAAAAGCCCAGTTTTCAAATTTTCCCTTCCATTCTCCCGGGATCAGGGCTTCTTTTAATTCTATGGTAAAATAGGAAATGCATTTACTGCCATCTACTACTTTATCAGGTAGTATAGCGCCTGTCGGACAGGCCTCTAAGCAACGGGTGCAACTGCCACAATAATCTTTGGCCAACGGATCATCGTAATCCAGTTCCAGGTCACAGATAAGGGTGGCGATAAAAAAGAAAGAGCCAATATGTTTATTGATCAGGTTGCCGTTTTTCCCAACCCAACCCAGTCCGCTACGTTGTGCCCAGCTTCTTTCCAGTACGGGGGCGGAATCTACAAATCCCCGCCCGTTTATCGCCCCGGCTTTTTCTTCCAGGGTACTGATCAGTTCATTTAGTTTTTCCCGGATCACGAGGTGATAATCCCTTCCCCAGGCATACTTAGATATCCGCGGACTTTCCACGGATTGTTGTGCTGAAGGAAAATAATTGAGCAGCAGGGTAATTACTGACTTTGCCCCGGGAACCAGTTTGCACGGGTCTACCCGCAGGTCAAAATGGTTTTCCATATACTGCATTTTCCCCTGGAATCCCTGGTTCAGCCATTTTTCAAGACGTCTGGCATCATCATCCAGCTTTTCCGCATGGGCAATACCGCAATAGGTAAAGCCCAGCCTGCGGGCTGTTTCTTTTACAAAACTTGTATTGGTTTGTCTCGTATTCAGGAAATTTAAAGGGCTGTTTAAAATTAGTCGGGAACCTGATTTTGGTTTGCCTTGTTTTTTTATTATTTTCAGTAAAATTGGCCTTTATTCGGCTAATTTAACTACAAAACCATCACTATGAGTTCAAAAGGCATAATTCTCAGCCTGGCTGTTAGTTTTGTTTGTCTGCTTACTTCTGCCCAGGATAAACCCCCGGTTAAGTTTGGAAACGTTACAGAAAAAGATTTTGCGGTAAAAATTTACCCCATTGACAGCAATGCACAGGCTGTGGTCATTGCCGATATCGGCACTACCTACATGGAAGGAAATAACAAGAACAGCATTTCCGTGATCACCAAACACTACCGGAGAGTTCATATACTTAATAAAAACGCATTTGACGTAGCCAGTGAGTCCATTTCTTTTTATAAGAGCGGGGATGTGGAAGAAGAATTGGACAAACTGAAAGCAGTGACCTATAACCTGGAGAATGGGAAAGTGGTAGAGACCAAGCTGGATACCAAAAACGGCGTATTCAAGGAAGTCGTCAACCGGAATCGCTTTATAAAAAAATTCACGCTTCCGAATATTAAGGAAGGCTCCATCATCGAATACGAGTATACGGTCCGGTCAGATTTTTTCACACAGCTGGATCCCTGGCTGTTCCAGGGGCCTTACCCGGTTTTGTGGAGTGAGTATAACCTGGAGTTGCCCGAGTTCCTGGGGTTTACTTTCCTGTCCCGCGGGTATAAAAAATACGATATCACCGACAGGAAAACGCGGAGTACCAGTTTTACCTTTACAGATTCCAGGGGTACAGGTGCCTCTGAAAGAGGACAAATCTCCACCAATGTGACGGATAACCGTTGGGTGATCAAAAATGTGCCGGCCCTGAAAGAAGAAAATTTTACCTCAACGTTGCGGAATCATATTACCCGCCTCGAATTTCAACTGGCTGAATTACGTCCGCCCTATCCATACAAGAATTTTGTACAATCCTGGTCCAAAGTGACCACCGACCTGCTCGGGAATGAGTCGTTCGGTGAAAAAATTGCCAGGGATAACGGCTGGCTGGACGAATATACAAACCCCCTTGTACTCGGGGCCAAATCAGAACTGGATAAAGCCCGCCGGATTTATTATTATGTCAGGGATAATTTCACCTGCACCAATTACAGTGACCTTTATGCGGATCAGACCCTGAAGAATATTGTTAAAACCAAAAAAGGGACTGTTTCCGAGATCAATCTGTTGCTGACTGCCATGCTGAAACACGAAAAGATACTGGCCGATCCGGTCATACTCAGTACCCGTTCGCACGGGCAAACCTATGAACTCTATCCGCTGATGACCCAATACAATTATGTAGTGGTGAAAGCGGATATCAGTAATGCCTCCTATTTTATGGATGCCACGGAACCCCGCCTGGGATTTGGCCATCTGCCGGTCCGCTGTTATAACGGACACGCCCGGGTGGTGAACCAGACCGCTGATCCCGTTTATTTCATGCCGGACACACTGATGGAAAGAAGCAGTACCAGTGTATTCATGATCAATGATGAGAAAGGGAATATGGTGGGAAGTCTTAACAAACTACCTGGTTATTTCGAATCTTTCAGTATACGGGAGAAAATAAACGAAAAAGGCCGGGAGGCGTTTGAGATGGAAGTGAAAAAATCATTTACCCAGGAAGTGTCACTGGACAAGTTTAAGCTGGACTCATTGACCAAGCCGGAGGAATATGTATGGCTGAATTATGATTTCGATATCCTGGACCCGAAAGAGGATATTATTTATTTCAATCCTCTGCTGGCCGGGGAGGGATACAAGGAGAATCCGTTCAAATCCGCCCAGCGTCTTTACCCGGTGGAAATGCCTTACGGATTCGACCGGGCCTATACCCTGCAAATGGAAATACCGGAGGGGTATGTGGTGGATGAATTACCCAAATCGATGGTGGTAAAAATGAATGAAGCGGAAGAAGGAATGTTCGAATACCGGATTTCTCAATCAGGCAACAGTATATCATTCCGTACCCGTGTTCAGATGAAACGGGCTTATTATGATCCGGATGAGTATGAAATGCTCCGGGAGTTTTTTAATCTCATTGTGAGTAAGCAGTCTGAACAAATTGTATTCAAAAAGAAAAAGTAGCCAATGCGAAAATGGTTGTTAATAATGCTGTATGCCCTGGCCACCTGCCAGCAGGCAATAGCCGGTGACGGGGAATACGCCGTATTTAAAATCCCGGCAGCTTTATTGAAGAATGCCAATGCGGTTGTACGGCTCCACGAACAATATACTGAATTGCAGAAGGAAGAAAAGCTGTTTACCCGGGAGCATTATGTGATCACGATTCTGAATGAGGAGGGTGCCCGGTATGCCGGTATGTTTGAACGCTATGATAAATTCAAGGAAATCAAATCGGTGGAAGGGACCTTGTATGACGGCCTGGGGATTAAGATCAAAAGCCTGAAGAACAAGGATATTGAAGATGGCAGTGGAACCGGCGGGGAAAGCCTGGTGGATGACAGCCGCTATAAAAGCCATAACTTCTTTTACCGGGTTTATCCTTATACGATTGAGTACAGCATTGAGACCGTGAAAAAGGAAACCATGTTTTTTACGCCCTGGATACCGGTGTACAGCGAATTGATATCAGTCGAAAAAAGCAGTTTTACTGTAGATGTACCTGCAGATTACCTGCTCAGGCACCGGGATTTCAATTACAACCGCGAACCGGATGTGAAGGCCGACGGCTCCCGTAAAATATATACCTGGATGCTGGAGAAATTTGAAGCCATTAAAAAAGAATACGCCGCCCCTGCCTGGACAATGATTACCCCGGCCGTGTATTTTGCACCGTCTTCTTTTGTGATTGAAGATTATAAAGGAACAATGAATGACTGGACAGAGCTCGGGAAATTCCAGCTCTCGCTGAATAAAGACAGGGATCAGTTGCCCGATGCCATCAAAGCGAAAGTGGTTGAACTGACCAGGGATGCTTCCAGCACGGAAGAAAAGATTATCCGGTTGTACCAGTTCCTGCAGGGCAATACGCGTTATATCAGTATTCAACTGGGAATAGGTGGATGGCGCCCCCTGGAAGCGTCTTTTGTTGCCGGCAAATTATATGGTGATTGTAAAGCCCTGTCAAATTATATGTATGCCCTGCTTAAAGAGGCAGGTATTAAATCTTATTATACGCTGATCAAAGCGGGTAAAGGGGAAGATGATATCCTGGTGGATTTTCCTTCCAGGCAATTTAATCATGCTATTCTTTGTGTGCCTCTTCCGGGGGACAGCATGTGGCTGGAATGTACCAGTCAGACCCAATCGCCCGGCTACATGGGTGGGTTTACCGGTAACCGCCACGCATTGCTGATTACGGAAGAAGGTGGTAAACTGGTCACCACCCCCCGTTATGGGTTGAAGGAAAATACACAGATGCGGAAAGTAAAGGCCGTTTTAAAAGAGGATGCAACACTGGAGGCCAGCGTCAACACTGTTTACAGTTGTATGCAGCAGGATGAACTGCAAATGCTGATCAATGCCTTGTCTAAGGATAAGGTGAAGGAAATCCTGCATGAGCA
The DNA here is from genome assembly GCA_964519865.1 of uncultured Chitinophaga sp. Taxonomy (GTDB): domain Bacteria; phylum Bacteroidota; class Bacteroidia; order Chitinophagales; family Chitinophagaceae; genus JJ008. The sequence continues at coordinate 20,730 of CAZFLL010000008.1, forward strand.
ACTTGATTTTGCCACCTATGAAATTGGACGGTTTAATTACCGGGAGAATAAATCAAAGTGGCCGAGTGTGAATGAGGACCTGGAAATACTGGTCAGCAATTATGCAACCATTACCGGGAAAAGATTATTTATTGTGCCCAATATCATGACCCGGCAAGGGCGCCGGCTCACGCCTGATGAGAACCGCAAGTTTGATATAGAACTGGATGTTGAGTATACCGATGTGGATACCGTGGAAATCAGTATCCCGGCCGGGTATACCACAGAATCTGTTCCTCCGGATATGGTGCTGGACACAAAGTTTGGTCGTTACCGGAGTTCGGTGAAGGTGGAGAATAACCGGATTTTATATTTCAGGGAAATTGAACACCTGGCCGGGAAGTTTCCGGCTAAAGATTATCCGGAGCTGGTGAAATTTTATGATGCGATGTATAAAGCGGACCGGGCCAAGCTGGTCCTGGTAAAGAATGAGGCAGCGCCAAAAAGTTTCTGAAACCTGTCCTTCTAAATTGTTCTGATGAAAATTCTTTTACTGCTCCTGCTGTGTGCGGAAACAATGAATGTAACAGCACAAGACGACCCTGACAGCCGTTTTCCACCTGTCACTCAAATGATGCTTTCTGCAAAATCTTACGCGATCGATTCAAGTACACCTGCCGTGGTGCTGGCAGAGTATGGTATAACGAAAATAAACGGGAGCAATGTGGGGGGCTATGCTATTGAGTACAGGGTCAGGAGACGGATCCACCTCCTGAAAAATCCTGCTTTTGATAAAGCCACGATATCCATAGACCTGTACATGGATGGGGATAACCAGGAAAAGATCAGTAAGCTGAATGCGGTGACTTACCTGTCAGAAGGCGGTAAAATATCGGAGCTTAAACTGAATCTGAAAACAGAAGTATATACAGAGAAATTAAGCCGAAACCTCTGGCGGAAGAAATTCACCCTGCCGGGAGTAAAGGAAGGGGCAATTATTGAATATGAATACACCCTGACATCCGGGTTCCTGTTCAACCTGCGGCCCTGGTATTTCCAGGGGGATGTTCCCTGTCTTTGGTCTGAATACAGGATCGTCTTGCCGGAGTTCCTGAATTATATGATACTTCAACAGGGAATTTTGCCTTATACCATTGCAACTACTGATAAAAAACAGGGGTCGTATGAAGTCTCATTCATGGAAGAAGGAAACACCGGTAAATCCAGGGACGATCGGTTGGAGTTCAAATGTGTTTTTGCTGATCACCATTGGGCAATCAGTAATGTACCGGCTTTTCAGGAAGAAGCCTATACCAGTTCTTCTGAAAACTATGTGAACAAGATCATGTTTCAGATGGCCGGATTGCAGAAATCGCCGTCGGGCAACAGTATCATGTCATCGTGGCCCGAGTTTACTGCTACACTGCTCAAAAATCTTGATTTTGTCAATGAAATGGAGAACACGGGGGAGTGGTGGCCGGAAGAGATGAAGCAGGTGCTGAAGGGATCCCTTACGGAAACAGATATTGCCAAAGCCATTTATGGTTATGTCAGCAGCCGCTATTCCCTTAGCGGGGAAGACGGGGATGGTAAAAGGAATAAGTTAAAGAAAGTGGCCGCTGCAAAGACGGGTACCATTGTGGAATTGAACCTGTTGTTGACAGCCATGCTTCGTTATGTCGGGTTAAATGCGGATCCCGTGATGCTCAGTACCCGGGAACACGGGTTTTCCACAGAAGCGTATCCGGTGATCGGACAATTTAATTACCTGATTTGCCGGGTCCGGGCAGATGAAGATGACTGGTTACTGGATGTCACACATCCTTACCTGGGTTTTGGGAAACTGCCATATAAATGTTACAACGGACAGGCAAGGGTGCTGAATACTGAAGCTACGCTGATTCATCTGAGTCCTGATCAGTTAAATGAATCGGACCAGGTGACTGCTGAAGTAAATTTCATCACAACGAACGGGCTTCAATGGAATGCGGAGATCAGTCATCAGTTTGGTTTTTTCGCATCTGAAGAGTTGCGGGAAAAAATACGGAAAGATGGACTTGATGCTGTCCGGAAAGACCTGACCGGGGATGAATCATCCAACGGGATAATCACGGATATCGGGGCTGCACCATTGGAAACCGCCGGGGCCGCCCTGGTTTTAAAATACCATTCGGGCAATGAGATCAAAAACGGGGAGATGATCTACTTTTCGCCGGTGCTGGTTCCGCATTTCCGGCAGAATCCCTTGAAATCCGCAGATCGAAAGTATCCTGTTGAAATGCCCTTTAAGATCAGCCAGCAATATACGGTGACGATCCAGGTGCCAGGTGGATACAGTATAGAGGAACTGCCTTCTCCTTTATCCATAAAAATTAACGGGAAAGGGGATGCAGAATTTGAGTATACAGTGACCCCGGGAAACGGCATGATCAGCATTCATTATAGCCTTGATATTGCTAAAACATTTTTTAAGCCGGACGAATACAATGTGCTCCGGGATTTTTTCAGAAAAATGACCGCCAAACTCGAAGAACAGATCGTATTGAAAAAGAAATAAATTTTTTTGTATGCGTATTTTTTTATTTGTCATGCTGATCGCCATCAGCCAGGCAGGCCGTTCACAGGCTACCGGAAATTTTACATTCAGTGATATCACAGCAGACGACCTTTCCCGGAAAGTATATTCCATTGACAGTACTGCTGCTGCTGTTATGTTGGGTGAATCCGGTTCAACAGGTGTTGCCGGAAACAATGATGGCGGTTTTTCCCTGCAGTTTAAAGTCAGGAGAAGGATCCATATCCTGAAAAAAAGTGCCTATGATTATGCCACTGTATCAGTGGATCTTTATACAAACGGGGAATCGACAGAGAAACTGGACGACCTGAAAGCAGTTACTTATAACCTGGAAGGGGGTAAGGTGGTGGAGTCAAAGCTGAATGTGCGGTCAGGGGTATTCAGTGAAAAAGTAAATAAAAACATAATAAGGAAAAAGTTTGCACTGCCCAATGTCAGGGAAGGTTCTATAATAGAATACGAATACACGCATACCTCCGATTTTCTTTTTAAATTACCGGCCTGGTATTTCCAGGGGGAAATTCCTGGTTTATGGTCCGAATACAAAGCCTCGCTCCCGCAGTTTCTCGATTATGTCATGCTGCAACAGGGAAGTCTGCCCTATGCCATAGAGTCGAATACGGAAAAGCAGGGTTCCTATATGCTACAGATTACAAAGGAAGTATATAAGGGGCAGATGGAACGTGAACGTTATGACCTGACCTGTATGGTGGCCAATTTTCGCTGGGTGATGAAAGATATTCCTGCTTTTCATGAAGAAGCATTTACCAGCTCCCCGCAAAATCATATCAGCAAATTGCAGTTCCAGTTGTCTGGTATGAAGGAACCCCTGCCGGTGAAATCTATCCTGGCTTCCTGGCCGGAGTTTACATCCGATTTTCTGAAAGAGACTGATTTTATAAACGAGGTGGAAAAATCCGGTGATTGGTGGCCGGCTGAAATGAAAGAAGTGCTGAAAGGAACCAGTTCGGAAACGGATATAGCAAAAGCTATCTATAATTACGTACGGAAGCGTTTTACCTGCACCGGTGATAATTATTCAGGAAAGCGAAATCCGCTGAAGAAAATAGCGGAAGCCCGTACCGGAAATAATATAGAGATTAATCTCCTGCTGGCCGTTATGCTCCGGCAGGCAGGACTCCAGGCCGATCCCGTCATGCTGAGTACCCGCAGTCATGGTTATTCAATTGAGTCCTATCCGATTTACGGGCAGCTGAATTACCTGGTTTGTCGGGTAGCAGCGGATGGAGATGACTGGTTACTGGATGCCAGCCGTCCTTTTCTCGGTTTCGGAAAACTATCACCCGAATGCTATAACGGACAGGCCAGGGTAATGAATAAAAATGCCAATCTGCTCCACCTGAATTCCAGCCAACTGACTGAAACGGAACATACCATGGTTACCATTACCAGGGCAGGCGATGGGGCTGCTGGCTGGACAGGAAGTATTACACACCGGAACGGATATTATGCCTCCGGGCAAATCAGGGAAAAAGAAAAGAAAGAAGGCGCGGGTGCCATACAGAATGAACTGGCAGCAGCTTTCGGGGAAGATATAAAGATCGATAGCTTCCGGCTGGATAAACTGGATCAGGTGGAGGAGCCTGTACTGATGAATTACCAGCTAAAATTCCTCAAAGCTGGGCAGGATATTGTTTATATGAATCCTGTTTTGATCAGTCAATTCCGGCAGAATCCTTTCAAATCTGCGGTACGCACTTACCCGGTTGAACTCCCGTATAAGATCAGCCAGTTGTATACATTTTCAATGGAAATACCGGAAGGGTATAATCTGGATGAATTTCCGGCTTCTGCCCTGATCAGACTTAATGAAAAGGAAGAAGCCCTGTTTGATTACAAGTCTGAACTGAAAAACGGGACATTATCCGTTTCCTGTAATTTGGAAGTACAGCGTACCAATTTCTCTCCTGAAGAGTATACAGGACTCCGGGATTTTTTTGCAAAAATAGCAGCCAAGCTGGATGAACAGATTGTATTGAAAAAGAAATAATCGTATTGTATGCGGGTTTTATTAATTGCTATGCTGATAGCCGGCAGCCTGGTTGCCGGGGCACAGGAGATACCTTCGTTTAAATTCGGAAAAATTTCAGCAGAGGAGATCAGTACCAGGAGCTATGCCATAGATACCAATGCTGCTGCGGTGGTATTGGCCGATATCGGTTCCAGTAAAATTGTGGGAAACAATAAAGGCTGGTTTTCCCTTGAGTTTAAATTATTCCGCCGTATTCATATACTTAAAAATGCCGGTTTTGAAAATGCAACGGTGGAGATACAGCTCTATTCAGACGGGGAGGACGAGGAAAAACTGGATGACCTCAAAGCGGTTACCTATAATGTGGAGAATGGGAAAGTGGTGGAGTCAAAGCTGAATGTTAAAAACGCTGTATTCAAAGAAAAGCTGGATAAGAATACAGTGCAGAAAAAATTCACCCTCTCTAATGTGAAGGAAGGGTCGGTAATAGAGTATTCGTATACGGTGACCTCTGATTTTCTCTTTAATATACAACCCTGGAATTTCCAGGGCGATATTCCCCGCTTATGGAGTCAGTATACTGTTTCACTGCCCCCGTTCATGAATTATATGCTGATACCCCAGATCAGTCTGCCTTATGCTGTTGCAGATAACAGGAACAAGGCTGAAAGTTATGTGGTGGAAGTGAAAAGGGAAAACGGACTGGTTCTCACTGCTGACCGGTTTAATATTTCCTGCCAGGTAACGGATTTCCGGTGGGGCATGAAAAATGTTCCTGCTTTCCATGAAGAAGCTTATACGAGTACTCCCCGGAATTATATTGAACGGTTGGAGTTTCAGCTGGCTGGTTACCTGGCACCGCTCACTGAACAGAAAATCATTACCACCTGGCCTGATCTGACAGATAAAATGTTGAAACGGGATGATTTCGGGGCCACATTGAGTTCAGCCCAGTCATTCTGGCCGGCAGAACTTGAAACCATTGTTAAGAAGGCGAAAACCCAACGGGAAACAGCTGAGCTGATTTTCAGCTATGTCAGGGACCGGTTTACCTGTACTGATTATTCACAACTGTATATTCAGGAGTCCCTGAAAAAGGTGGTTGAGAAAAAATCAGGGGGTGTGGCGGAACTAAACCTGTTGCTGACCGCCTTTTTGAAGTATGCCGGATTGTCCGCTGATCCGGTGATTCTCAGCTCGAGGGGGCATATGTATGTCAACGACAGTTACCCGGTAGTCAGTCGTTTTAATTATGTAATAAGCAGGGTCATCGTTGGTGACCAGGAAATTTACCTCGATGCATCCCGTCCGCAACTGGGTTTTGGCAAACTGCATTATAGCTGTTATAACGGCACAGCCCGCCTGGTGGATGCTTCCGCAGCCATGATCAGCCTCCGGCCGGATATGATTACTGAAACATCCCGGACAAATATCCAGCTGATTCCGGATAAGGGTGGTAAGTGGACCGGATCTGTAAACCGGCTTTATGGTTATTTTTCATCGGAGGATGTCAGGAAAAAATTTAAACTGGAAGGAGCAGAAGGCTTGAGTAAGGAAGTCAGCACATTTTATAACAGTAATGTATCAGTTTCAGACATGGTGGCTGACTCAATGAAGATACCGGAAGAGCCGGTTCAGTTGCACTATACAATCAGGTTTGATACAGATAGTACAGAGCTTATATATTTTAATCCGGTGCTGGGCGGTGTTTTACGCCATAACCCGTTTAAATCAGTACAAAGGAGGTATCCAGTGGAAATGCCATACAAGATCAGTGAACTGTATACCCTGAGTATGGAATTGCCTTCCGGATACACGGTGGAGGAATTACCTAAATCGATCACCTATAAAATGAATACACAAGGGGATGCCATATTTGAATACAAGATCAGTCAATCCGGGGGGTATATCAATATGCTTTACCGGCTGGATATTAAAAGATCCTATTTTTCTCCGGAGGAGTATGAAATTTTAAGGGTATTTTTTGGAAATATGGTATCCAAACTGGAAGAACAGATCGTATTGAAAAAGAAATGACATCCGGCACTATTGATGATCTTCCAGGTGCAGCCGGTGATAAAGCCGGTGAAGGGCTGGTGCCAGTATGATGCCGACATTGGTAATAAAGACCACGCCACTGAAGAGGGCATAAAGGGAAGAGAATATCTTCCCGCTGGTTGATTTTATTTCAATGACAGGGCCCATGCCACTCAGGATCATTGAAGCATTGTGGAAAGAGTCAATCCACCCGGCCTGCGCCAGGAAATGATAACCAATAACACCGATCACCAGGCAAATGGCCATGATAAAGCCTGCCACCAGCACATTTTTTAATACCCGCTGGTAATAAGTGGCCTTCGAGGCCAGGGGTTGTTTACGGTGTTCGTACATACAGGTTACTGGCAGGTTGACTTAAGTTGTTCATCAATGACTTCTTTCAGTTGCATATAAGCATCTGCTTTTTCCTCTCCCAGGAGATTCTTGCAGAATACAAGATAGGTATAACCACGGCAATAATCCACCATGGGCCAGGTACCAAATAATCCCGGGCTGGCCAGGGCGGTGGCCTTTCCGTCTTTTTCCTCTACCACCCAGGCACCGGATGCATAATTGAATCCCTGCGCGGCCCTGGGAGCATATTTGATGATGGAAGGATTGGTGCGGATCTTTATCATTTCATTTACAGCGTTCTCACTGAGCAACTGGACCCCGTTGTATTTTCCTTTGTTCAGTAACATAACGAGGAATTTCATATAATCATCTGCTGTGGATTGGGCACCTCCGGAGGGGTTCACCGGGCCTCCTTCAAGATTGGTGAAAGTTGTTTTGCGCATACCCAGCGGAATCAGCAGTTTGGTACGGATGAGTACATCAAATTTCCGCTTGGTCATTACCTCCAGAGCGCGTCCTGCCATATTCAAACCGATACTGCCATACCAGAAATCAGTACCTGTATTGGCCCTTATATCCCTGGCTGCATAGGAATTCACTTCTTCTTCCAGGGTATTAAACTTTTTTTGCTGGATAATTTTTTTCAGGAAACTCCCTTCATCTTTGATACCGGTCATATGGCTCAGGCAATCCCTGAAAGTGATATACCCCTTAAAGTATTTGTTCAGTTCCGGGATATATTTGGAGACCTTATCATCGAGGCTGATCTTGCCCTCATCCACAAATTGCATCACCAGGGCGGCCGTAAGCCATTTGCTGCAACTGGCAATGGGAGCCTGGGTCTTGGAGTTAAATGTGCCCCGTTCTTTCTTATAAACAAGGGTGTCTCCTTTCCAGAGCATCACCACGAAATCATTTCCCAGTATTTTCTGCTTGGCTTCCAGCTGGGCATCCAGGTCACCCCAATTGTACTGGGCATTCACTGGCTGCAAGAATAACAGGAAAAAGGCTACGGATATGACTTTCATGCAGATAGAACCGGTTTTGTATGACATTGTTACTGTATTTAAGGCCTTGGATTGGTATTTGACTATCAGGTTTAAAGTTATTTGATTTTCCAATTTCCCGGTTCTTTTTGGTTTAGTTACAGTGTATTTTAACAGGATTGACCAGGGAGCGGGATTTGAACTACAAACTACTAACTACAAACTTTTTATATGAATTTAGGAAACTTCACCATCAAAGCCGCCGAAGCCATACAACTGGCCCAGCAAACGGCCTTTAATGCCCAGAGCCCGAATATTGAAACGGAGCATATCCTGAAAGCGTTGCTGGATCAGCCCGATTCGCCCGTGGAATATTTACTCAAAAAAAATAATGTTACGATCAATCTCCTGCAGACAAAGCTGGATGAACTGATCAGTAAATTACCAAAAGCATCCGGCGATGCCGCCCAGCAGATCAGCCGGGAAGCTAATAATGTGGTGCTCCGCGCAGGAGCCGCCCTAAAAACTTTTGGGGATGAGTTTGTAACAACCGAGCACCTGATGCTGGCCATCGTGCAGGGCAATGATGCAACGGCTAAACTATTGAAAAATGCGGGTCTGACCGAGAAGGGACTGATTACTGCCATTAAAGAATTAAGAAAAGGGGAGACCGTGAGTTCGCAGACACAATCCCAGGAATACAACGCCCTGAATAAATATGCCAAGAACCTGAATGAAATGGCCCGGCAGGGCAAACTGGATCCGGTGATCGGCCGCGATGAAGAAATCCGCCGTACCCTGCATATTCTTTCCCGCAGGACCAAGAATAACCCGATTCTCGTGGGGGAGCCAGGTGTAGGTAAAACAGCTATTGCAGAAGGGATTGCCCATCGTATAGTGAATGGTGATGTGCCGGATAACCTGAAGTCCAAAACAATTTATGCCCTGGATATGGGTCTGCTTATAGCCGGTGCCAAATATAAAGGCGAGTTTGAAGAAAGGCTTAAAGCGGTGGTGAAGGAAGTGAGCGAAAGTGAAGGGGATATTATTTTATTCATTGATGAGATACATACCCTGGTGGGTGCCGGCGGGGGTGAAGGGGCCATGGATGCAGCCAATATCCTGAAACCTGCATTGGCCAAGGGCGATCTCCGGGCCGTTGGTGCCACCACGCTGAATGAGTACCAGAAATTTTTTGAAAAAGATAAAGCCCTCGAAAGGCGTTTCCAGAAAGTCATGATCGATGAGCCTTCTGTGGAAGACGCGATCTCTATACTCCGTGGATTAAAAGACCGTTATGAAACGCACCACCATGTAAGGATCAAGGACGAAGCGATCATCGCCGCTGTGGAATTGTCCAGCCGCTATATCACGGATCGTTTCCTGCCTGACAAAGCCATCGACCTGATCGACGAAAGTGCCGCTAAACTCCGGCTGGAAATGAATTCAATGCCGGAAGAACTGGATACATTGGAAAGGCAGATCCGGCAGCTGGAAATAGAGCGGGAAGCGATCAAACGGGAAAATGATGAGTCCAAACTCAAAGAACTGAATACAGAGATCGCCAACCTGGCCGTGGAAAGAGATACCCTGAAATCGAAATGGAAGGAAGAAAAAGAAGTGGTGGAAAAGATCCAGAATGGTAAAGCTGAAATTGAGAACCTGAAGCAACTGGCTGAAAGGGCAGAAAGGGAAGGTGATTATGGAAAAGTAGCCGAGATCCGCTATGGTAAGATTAAAGAACAGGAATCCCTGATCAACCAGTTGACCAGCCAGCTTGAAAACTCTACCGAGAAACGTCTCCTGAAAGAAGAAGTGGACGCGGAAGATATCGCACAGAGTGTGGCAAAGGCAACGGGTATCCCCGTGCAGAAAATGCTGCAGAGTGACCGGGAGAAATTACTGCACCTGGAAGCACACCTGCATGAACGCGTTGTCGGGCAGGAAGAAGCAATCACCGCTGTAGCCGATGCGATACGTCGCAGCCGGGCCGGTCTGCAGGATCCCAAGAAGCCCATCGGCTCCTTTATATTCCTGGGTACTACCGGTGTGGGTAAAACCGAACTGGCCAAGGCCCTGGCGGAATACCTGTTTGACGACGAGAGCATGATGACGAGGATCGATATGAGTGAATACCAGGAAAAACATACGGTGTCCAGGCTGGTAGGCGCCCCTCCTGGTTATGTCGGGTATGATGAGGGTGGACAGCTCACAGAATCGGTACGCCGTAAACCGTATAGTGTCGTGCTGCTGGATGAGATTGAAAAAGCTCACCCCGATGTCTGGAATGTATTACTCCAGGTGCTGGATGATGGCCGGCTGACCGATAACAAGGGTCGTGTGGTCAATTTCAAGAACACCATCATCATCATGACCAGCAATATCGGCAGTCACCTGATCATGGACGCGTTTGAAAATGTAAAGGAGAAAGATATTGAGGATGCAACCGCCAAGGCAAAAGTGGAAGTGATGAACCTGCTCCGGCAAACGATCCGCCCGGAATTCCTGAACCGGGTGGATGAAATCATCATGTTCCAGCCGCTGCTGCGTAAAGAGATCCGGGGGATTGTTGGAATACAGCTGAATAAACTGGTTAAACTGGTCAAAGAATCCGGCATCGATCTGCGGTTCAGCGAATATGCGCTGGAGTTCCTGGCCGACCAGGGCTTTGATCCTCAGTTTGGAGCAAGGCCGTTGAAGCGCCTGATCCAGAAAGAGATCGTGAACCATTTATCCAAACGGATCCTGGCCGGTGATATTGACAAGACCAAGCCGGTGTTAGTGGATGTATTTGACGGGGTGGTGGTGTTCCGGAATGAAATGCCGGAGAAAGTAAAATAAAGATGGCTGCAGATTACTATAAACCGGCAGCATAAAAATATAAACAGCCCTGGTAAAAACCAGGGCTGTTTTTTATTTATGGATTTAATACCCCGGGATCCGGGCATTACCGGTCTTAATCATAACAAGGAATGATTCATCTCAGTAAAATAGCCTTTACAGGTGTGTTAAATTAACAGGCAGGATAATATTCATTAACCTGTTAAAATTTATTTTATGACAATGCAAGAAGAAAAAGTTACAGGTACAAGCATACCCCGTATTGGTGACCCGGCGCCGCATTTTGATGCCGTAACCACCCAGGGAAATATATCATTCCCCGAAGATTATAAAGGCAAGTGGATCATTCTGTTCAGCCATCCCGCGGATTTTACACCGGTTTGTACATCTGAGTTTATGACCTTTGCCAAACTGGAACCTGAATTTGCCCGGCTGAATACCCAACTGGTTGGCTTAAGTGTGGATGGGTTATACAGTCATATAGCCTGGTTAAGAACCATAAAGGATCGTATTGAATTCAGGGATATGAAGAATATGGAAGTGAAGTTTCCATTGATCGAGGATATTACCATGAATGTAGCCATGAAGTATGGAATGATACAGCCCAATGAAAGTTCAACAAAAGCAGTAAGGGCCGTATTCTTTATTGATCCGAAAGGGATAATCCGGGCGATGATTTATTACCCGTTGTCATTGGGACGGAATTTCAAAGAATTGAAAAGGGTGATAATCGGTTTGCAGACTGCCGATAAACATGCGGTGGCACTTCCGGCGGACTGGCAGCCAGGTGAAGATGTCATTGTCCCTCCGGCCAATAGTTGCGGGGCCGCTGCAGACCGGATGGCCGGAAAAGATAAGGGAGTTTATTGTAAAGACTGGTTTTTTTGCATGAAGCCATTGGCTAAAGAAGAACTGGAACTGGTCTGATCATAATAGAAGGATGCCGTGCATAATTCAGTTTTATGCACGGCATTTTTTATGCGAGTAAGCCTGTGGTTGCTTTTATATCTTTAATGGCGGCAAATAAGCTGTTCATGTCTTCCTGGCTGTTAAAGGCGTTAATGGAATAACGCAGGTATACTTTATCACCATGCCGCATCACCGGTATCTGGATCTTATATTTCTCAAATAACAGTTCGTGGAGTTTTTCCGGTTCACTGGTTTTAATTTCTGCACTGAGCAGCTGCAATATAAACTGGTCGGTTAATGGAGCCAATGCCCGGCCCCCGGTTACTTCAAAAAAGGCGGCTGCATTATCTTTTACCAGTTGACGGCAGCTGGCCGATACTTTCTCCCAATCATTTTCTTTCATGAATTCAATCGCAGCCGGGATCGTCAGGAAAGCGGAGAAATCACGCGTGCCATTGAACTGGTGATAGTCCAGGAAAGAGGAGTGTGATGGAGCCTGCGCTTTATAACCCCAGCTGATCACGAGGGGATCAATGGCTCCCTGTTTTTCTTTTTGTACAAACAGGAATGAACTTCCTTTTGGTGTCAGCATCCATTTATGGCAGGCCCCTGTATAATAATCGGCACCCAGGGCAGCCAGGTCGAGTGGAATCTGTCCGGGTGCATGGGCGCCATCTACAAATACGGGAATGCCGTAGGTTTTTGCTCTGGCTATAACTTCTTCTACTGGTAGACGCAGGGCGGTACTGCTGGTGATATGGCTGATGAAGATGAGTTTTGTCTGTTTACTGACCCCCTTGAATAAAGCGTCCGCAAAAGCCCCTTTATCCGTCAATGGCAACGGGATAGCCTGCCTGATATAACGTGCACCCGACTGTTCACAATAATAGGCCCAGGTTTTATCACAGGCCCCGTATTCCAGGTCCGTGGTCAGTACTTCATCCCCTGCTTTCAGTTTCATACTCCGGGCCACGGCATTTACGGCATAAGAGGGGTTGGATACATAGACCAGGTCATCCTTATCCGCGTGCAGGTACTGTCCAAGGGCTGCTCTCGATTGCTCCAGGTATTTCGGACCGTTCCCGGTAATAAAGAGTACGGGTTCCTGTTCCAGTTCGAGCTGAAACTGCTGGTATTTTTCAAAAACAGGTCTGGCACAGGCGCCAAAAGAACCAAAGTTGAGATAAGTGATATCGCTCCGGAGGAGGAACCGGGATTTGAGGTGTTGCATTCGGCAAATTTAAATAATCAGGGCAAATCGCGGCCAGGTAAAAAAGATTTATACGTCTTTTTAAATAAGTTAAAAAATAAAGCGGAGAATTTCTATTATATCGATCAATATTTAAGCTGAAAACAATCAGCAGTACAGGAGATATGCTGCTTTTACATTTGCCCCCTAAATATAAACACTTATGAAAAAAAGCGTACTGCTCGCATTATTGCTGATGACCGGAATTGCCTCTTTCTCTCAGGAAACTAAAACAACCCCTGCAGAAGCTCCCAAATGGAAAATGAGGTTCCGTGCCCTGGCTGCTTTTCCTCCTTCTTCCAGTTATGACCTGGCAGGTTCAGATATCAAAATATCACCTGCGGTAACTCCGGAACTGGACTTTACTTATTTCTTCAGTAAAAACCTGGCAGCTGAACTGATCCTGGGCACCACCCACCATACCGTTAAAGTGGATGACAATGGGGACAAGACAACACTGGGTAAAGTATGGTTACTGCCCCCGACCATCAACCTGCAATATCATTTCACCGGTAAGGAATTCACTCCTTATATAGGTGCCGGTATCAATTATTCCCTGTTTTATGGAGTGAAAGATGAGGCACTGAAACTGGGATATAAAAACAATATTGGCTTTTCAACCCAGGCCGGATTCGACTACCAGCTGAATGACAAATGGTTCCTGAATGTTGATCTCAAAAAGATTTTTGTAAAAACAGATGTGACCATTAAAGGGACTTCCCCTGTAGTATTATCTGATGTAAAAGTAAATCCGTTCATTATTGGTCTAGGTGCCGGATTTAAATTCTGAGTATAGTTATAATAAGACTTTGGAAAACCGCTCTGTAAAGGGCGGTTTTTTTTCATCTACTCGTAAGTCGCAGTAAGATTTTTAAATACAAGGGTTTTAAATGGAGACATCAACTTTACAATCGCCGCTTACTCCACATCAATATTCCTGATATACTCTTCAAAGCTATGCAGGAATTGAAGGTTTCCCTTACAGGCTTCGAATAAGGCTTCAATATGACCTGTACTGCATTTGCCATCTGTCATCAGGTCACAGAGTGTTTTATGTTCCTTCAGCCAATGGCTGTGTAAAGAGTGATTTTTAAGGTAGGAGATGATAATGTTTTCTTTTTCCGGTGTGGTAAAGAGGTATGCGGCAGAAAACAGCCTGTCTAATTCATGACTCACTTCCGGGTAATTGTAGGGATTAAACCGGTCGGAATCTTTTATATCGTAGTTCTTGTACCCGTTCATGGTACGATTTCTTATACAAAGGAATAAAAAAACCACCGGATAAAGGTGGTTTTCTAAAAGATTATATCAGAAACAGGGTCAGTTACCGGAAATAACCGAATCCAGGGAATGAACCACTCCGTTAGAAGCATCCGCATCGCGGCCAAGGATAGTCGAACCATTGATACTTACGTTCCCGTTCACCACTTTTACCCGGAGTTCCTTTCCATTGATGGTTTTCAGCTGCTGGCCATCCCGGAAGTCGCTGAATTTGTTTTTCCCGGGCACAATATGGCTGCTCAGCAGCGTAGTCAGTTCCACTTTGTTTTCAGGCCTGAGCAGGAAAGGGAGTTCTCCTTCTGGTAATTTACCAAAAGCCCGTTCAGAAGGCGCAAATACAGTAAATGGCCCGGTAAGATTCAGTTCTTTTTCCAGGTCCGTGGCTTTTACACCTCTTAGCAGGGTTGACAGGTTTTTATCAGCTGCCACCAGGTCTACAATTGTTGACATAAAAAGATTTATCCGCCGGAAGTATGACCGGCTGACTCAGTAAGCTACACTGAAAACATACCGGTTTCCAAATTATTCTTCCGGTTTTGACACAAACAGGGGCTTTTGATCCAACTTTAACTTCAATCGCAAAAGAAATACTGCCGGACCACATATAAAGGCTACCTTGCATGCCTCCCTTATCGTTAGTTATACGAACTCCACCAGCTGTAGTCTATCGCTTTCCCGGAGTTGCTTCCCATTCTTTTCCACTTTATTAAACCTTCTATCTATATGGATACTGATGTATTATGTGATGCTATGGTCATGCTGGATGAATTGCCAGATGAGACCAATCTGGCTTATCCTGTTAAAGTAACACTGGGTCAGCCGCCAGAAATCCTTCTTTCCTTAAATAAACGGCTTCATTTTTCGGATCTCTGGAAAATTCAGCAGTCTAAACGATCTGTACATGTTTATCCCAGGCGTGTATAGTTACGATCCGTCTGTTTTACGCAGATTCTCTATAAATTACCCGTTCCATCAGGAAAAATCGCAGTAGATTGGCGTTGAAATCAGGCCTATGCGGATACTCATGCTATTGTCTATATTCATAACCGGTGCCTGCCAGGCGCAGACCGTTACAGTGATGGATTTTGTAAAAGTGAAAGACGGGCATATCGCAGAAGCCCTTTTCTATTATGAACATAACTGGAAATTGTATCGGGATAGTGCGGTGAAAAAAGGATTTATCCAGTCTTACCGGATCGAACAGGTCATACAGGATACGCCTGCTTTCGATATTGTCCTGATTACCGAATACAAAGACAGCCTTCAATACAGTTTCAGTGAAATTAATTTCAGTGAAATTATCACGGGCCTGAGACCCGGCGGACCATTATTAATGAATACGCTGCAACCGACTGATTTCAGGCAGAACCTGTTTGTGAAAGTAACAAGGAACCTCTTTCGGTCTTATCCACCCCGGCTGATAGAGGGGAACCCTGGTCACCAGGAATAGCACAACTATCCGTTTTTCGTTGTTGGTTTGGCAGATTTACGCAGTTTGCCGGTTATTCGTACATTAGTTCTACAAATAATTAATGCTATGACAGATATTAACCGAAGGATTTTTCTTAAACTTTCCGGTCTTGCAGCGATGCCTGTCATGGGTGCCGGTTTAACAGCAGTTGCGGCGCAGGTTCCGGATATGGAGCCTGATGGGAAAGTGATCAAATTCTATGGGGATGGGGAAATGTTTGAACCAGCAGAATATATAACTGAGTTACAAAAAGCCAATGCAGCGGCAGCCATACAGAAAGACCGCTATGGTACAGGCGGTGCCGTGGAGGTACTGGAACAGAAAATGGCTGAACTGACCGGCAAGGAAAAAGCGATCTATATGCCGAGCGGAACAATGGCAAACCAGCTGGCAATTGCTGTGCTCAGCGGAAACAATACCAAAGTGTTTGTCCAGGATACCAGCCATGTATACCGGGACGAAGCGGATGCCGCCCAATCTGTTTTTCAAAAACGGCTGATGCCACTGGCGAAAGAAGAAACATTTTTTACGGCAGGTGAATTGCAGAAAGCCATCGAATCTCTTCCCGAACAGGAAGTTTTTGAAAGCGGGACAGGAGTGGTTTCCATTGAAAACCCGGTCCGGAGAACGGATGGCAGGATGGTGCCCCTGGAGGAAATTAAGAAAATCAGTGCTTATTGCCGGGAGAAGAAAATCAAACTACATTTAGACGGGGCCAGGATATTTATGGCAGCTGCCTGGTCCGGGGTTCCGGTAAAAGAATACGCGTCTTATTTTGATACGGTTTATATCTCTCTGTATAAATATCTTGGTGCCAGCGGAGGTGCAGTTCTTTGTGGCAACCGGGATGTGATTGACCGGATGCCACATCAGATCAAGATTCATGGAGGCAATATGTATGGTAACTGGACAAATGCGGCTATGGCCGTCTGGCGGTTGCAAGGCATGGAACAGCGTTTGCTGGATGCTAAGAAAAGAAGCGAAGAGATCTTCAGCGAACTCAACCGGCAAAAAGAATTTCATTTCAGCCCGCTGGAGGGCGGTACCAATATCTTTCAACTGGAACTGGCCGCCGGAATTGATGGCCGGAAATTCCAGCAGACCCTGAACAAGGACTTTGCCATCCGGCTGCCGTTTGCACCAGGAAAAAACAGAACAATGGTTACAATAAATGAAACACTGCTTTACAGGGAAAAAGAGTATATTATGAATGCTTTTTTACAAAGTGTTAAGGCTGGAAAGAGCTGATTACCCTTCATTTGATAAGAAAGTAGCGGTGGAGAAAATTGCAGAAGAATACAGTAAATGCCAGTCATACCTTTTGTCTTTGACCAGGAAATGGGGCTTCATTGAAGCCCCATTTTCTTTTTTTGTAAACAGGAAAACAGCCTGCCCGTATGTATTTATACTTAACACGTATCAGTGTTAATGGTAATGCCTTAATTTCTGAAAATAAAAGGACAATGAGGTGAAAATCATGCAAATGGGCTTCAAAGTAGAATAAGTTTGTTTACATAAGCAGCTGGTTTTTTATATCTGCCGGTTGCCTGATATCCATATTTATGAAAACTGTTCTGCCCGGGTACAATACCTGTCCTGCCTCCCTTTTACAAAACACCTTTTGTACTGAACTAAGGTTTGCCCCATTAACGGTTTTAATCAACTAAAAATCCAAATATGAAAACGATGACCCGCTTCCTGTTTTTATTGTTTTTATCCTGCGTCACCAATCTGCAGATGAAAGCGCAGAATGTAGCCATCAATACGGACGGTGCCACACCAGATGTATCTGCCATGCTTGATATTGTTAATTCATCCAAGGGGTTACTGATACCACGTGTTTCGCTTTCGTCTTCATCAGATGCCGCCACTATTTCATCACCTGCGGTCAGTCTGCTGGTATATAATACCAATGCGGCGATTACCGGCACGTATGGTGACGGTGTTGGTTACTATTATAATGCCGGTACCACCGGTTCGCCTTCCTGGAGAAAACTGGCCATGGGCGGAGATACAAAATGGGATGATTTAAGAGTTACCCTCGACAATGGCTCGAACGCGGCGCAGATCAATACAATTCCCGGAATTTCAGGTCCCCAGTTATGGTATTTCAGAAATGGACAAGGCCTGGAAGCCATGTCTTTCCAGGTACAGCTCCCGCATTCCTGGGTGGAAGGCACCACAATCTACCCGCACCTTCACTGGATTCCAAGAGGTAATAATGTTGCCGGCAATGTTGAATGGAACCTTGATTATTCATGGGCAAATTATGATGCGAGCACTGTCCAGGTATTTCCTGCCGCCACCACTTCTACTGTTGTGGCTTCACCGGCTTCTGGCCGGTTGGTACAAAACGGGCATTATATAACCGCGCTTACAACCGGGAATGCAGGTATAGATGGTACCGGTAAAAAAATTTCCAGTGTACTGATTTGCCGGATATGGCGGAATTCCGATAATGCGGCCGATACTTACAATGAAGATGCAGGTGTTTTATTCATGGATTTTCACATACAAATAGATGGATTTGGCAGCCGTGAAACTTTTGTAAAGTAAACCCTGTGTTTATTTATTCTATTTATTACTCCAAAACGGATCCTATGCAAACGCTTAAATATTACCTGGTTTTTGGTGCAGGACTTTTACTTTTTTCCCTTTCAATTTACGGGCAGGGGCTGAAGAATACAGTGAATACACAACTGGTGGTGAACGGTAACGCGAAGATTGTTTTGAATAATGCCGGATTTACTAACAACGGTACTTTTATTCCCGGCACGGGGGAGGTTGTATTTACCGGCTCGGGAGCAACATCAGGCTCATTTATTCATGGCACTGCATTAACGGGGTTTTATAATCTCACACTTAATAAAACCAGTAATGGCATCCAGTTGAACCGGAATATTACAGTGACCCATACCCTCGGTTTTACAAGTGGCGACAGTATCTATCTGAATGGAAATAATATAGACCTGGAATCTACAGGCAGCCTCAGTGGCGAATCCGGAACTAAACGTATAACTGGCCGTTCCGGTGGCTATATACAGGTTACCAGCACGTTGAATGCTCCATCCGGAACAAATCCTGGCAACCTGGGGTTTCGGATTACAAGCGCGGCCAACATGGGAAGTACTATTATCCGGAGAGGTCATCAACAGCAGTCCGGGGCTTCTATATACAGGTATTTCGATGTGATTCCCACGAATAATACCGCGTTGAATTCCATGATCCAGCTTAACTATTTTGACCAGGAACTGGCCGGATTGGCCGAACCCAACCTGGGCATGTTCTATAGTTCCAACGGAGGGGTAAATTGGTCAAATCTCGGTGAAGACGGGATCGACCAGGGGGCAAATTTTCTGACCTTAAATACGGTAAATATCCTGAACCGCTTTACACTGGCAAATATCAGTATGCCCCTGGCTGTAAAATTAATCCGATTATATGCTGTTTCTGCAGAAAGAAAGGTGATACTGAACTGGGTAACCAGTGCGGAAGCCGGAAACAGTTATTTTGATATTGAAAGATCAGCAGATGGGATTCATTACCTGAAGATCGGGCAGACCCCCGGATCCGGTACAACTGACCAGGTGCAGCATTACCAGTTTGCCGACCCGATGCCATTACCGGGTAAAAGTTATTACAGGCTGAGGGAGGTGGATATTGATGGTAAAGCAAGTTATTCTTATGTAGTGATGATGGATTATGCAATTCAGACAGATCAGTTGATGAGGCTTTATCCGAATCCGCTCAGCGGAACGTTGTTGCACCTGAATATATATAGTGCAAAAGAAGGGGAGCAGGAGTTAAAGCTCTTTAACCAGGCCGGCTTATTGATGCGGGTCATCAAAGTAAACTGTATAGCAGGAACACAGGTTATTGAATTCAATACAGGCTTATTATCCGCTGGCATTTATACCATCCGCCTGCAAAATGTGCTCAATAAGGGACTTACATTCATCAAACAATAAAATGGAATAAACAGGAGTTCTGCATAAAATAAAAAACAGCAGGGTAAAATCTGCTGTTTTTTATTACATGATTATTTCAGGTGTAAAACAACAATATGATCCACGGTTCCGCCTTCGTATTCCGGGTAAAGCAGCAACCCGTCATTGTCTTTATTCCATTTCAGTTTTTTACTGTTTCCCATAATTTCAGCTGATAGAATATTTTCTGTGAGTCCGGGTATTTTTACAGCGGCCGTAACAGGTGCCCGGAGAAAATGCAGGTATATTTCTTTCCCGGTTCTTGTAGCTACTCCCCAGTCCTGCGGAGGTATAATCCGTCCCCGGGTTGAATAGATGGACCGGCCATATTGTTTCAGCCATTTCCCTACCGCCTTTAATGTATCGGTAAATTCGGCCTGTATCTCCCCATTGGGCATTGGTCCTACATTCAACAGGAGATTGGTGTTACGCCCGGCGGCTCCCACCAGGAGTTGTATAACCTGTTGCGTGGTTTTGTAGTGGTAGTCTGCCACATTATACCCCCAGGTATCATTCATAGTTTCGCAGGTTTCTACGGGTAACGCATCTGATGGTTGCTGGAAACTTAAGCCGGATTTATTTTCACCGGGTAAATCTTTTTCAAACATCTGGAAGTCCTCTCCATTAATGGGATCGAGGTGATGGTTATTCCCGATCAGGCAGGCCGGTTGCAGCCGGTGAATAAGCCCATAGATTTCTTCGTACTTCCAGTCGATCCGGGAGCTGCGGTCCGCATGCCCTTCTTCATTGGTCTGGTCCCAGTGCCCGTCAAACCAGATACTCATGATGGGACCATAATTGGTCAGCAATTCCGTGAGCTGGTTCTTCATAAACCGGAGATAACTGGCATAGTCACTTTTAGCTGTTCGCCCGCTGTATTGCCCGGTCCGCCCGGTTTCGTAAGGATAATCATCGCGTGACCAGTCCAGCGTCGAGTAATAAAGTCCAAGTTGTATACCGTGTTTCTTACAGGCTTCAGCCAGTTTCTTCAGGGGATCTTTCCCATAGGTGGTATTGGTGATCTTCCAGTCACTGAATTTTGTATCCCAGTTTGAAAACCCATCATGATGCCGGGTGATAAAAACAATGTATTTCATACCGGCATTTTTCGCCGTTAATACCCATTGTTCTGCGTTAAAATCAACGGGATTGAATACCCGCATATAACGTTTGTAATCTTCCAGCCGGATTTTCCGGTTTTGCATAACCCATTCGCCGTTGCCCAGCACACTGCTGATGCCCCAGTGAATAAAAAGACCGAATTTATTATCCTGGAACACCTGGCGCGCGGACAGGTTTTGGGCGGCAGGTTGGTAAGAAAACTGTGCTGCCGAAGGTCTTGAAACCGCGAATAAAAGAAGGAACAGCCATTTTTTCATTTTGCTGAGTTTACCCCGGAAGGTACAAATTTGAAGGATGGATTATTAATACCTGGCAACATGCAGCATTTTTTTCGGGGAAACACTCTTCTTTGAAAATACGGGTATGCGGCAATTCGTTTTAATAATTTTATTTACCGGAAGCCTCAGCCAGCTGGACGCCCAGCAAAAAACACCCTGGTGGAGCATCGGGGTGAATCCACTGGGTTTGGCCGAATCCCTTTCCTCCATCGGTCCCTGTGCAGAGTACAGGGTGTCACCGGCAATTAGTTTTTGGGCCGAGGGATCCTATATCTTTCATAACCTGTATAAAATAGCAAACTGGAAAAATGTAAAAGGATACCGGTTTATTTTTCAGCCCCGTATTTACTTGGGTAACAGCCGGTCTTTTTTCCTGGCGCCGGAACTCAGGATCAAGCAATTCAATTATCACACTACGCTGACTTTTATCAATGATGATATGCAGGATACTCTTACCGGTTTTTTCCACAGGGCCCATCAGTCGCAGGTGGGCGGGGCGTTTGTGATGGGTGTACGGAGCTGGTTGTCAAAAGATCATAAAATGGGGGCGGAACTGACCATGGGTGTAGGAGGGAAAGTGCGGTATATCCGGCGGAGAAATGTACCTGCAGGATATAAATTTGAACCGGTTACCGGCGGGTGGGGACTGGCTCCGCATTACGAATGGGACAGGGATGGGACAGTCTATTTCCCGCTTTGTATACGCCTGGTCTGGAAGCTGAATTAGGCGGGCAAAAAAGTGAAACCGATGGTGGATTTCCTTTTCGGCCCGGTTGTATAAAATAGCCTACCTTCACCATAAACCCTCACATCCGGTCTGTTCATTTTTTACCTGCATTCCGGCATATTGTGGTTATTTAAACACCTAAATTTTTACAATGGGAGAAACCTGGAACAAAAAGGAAAGACAGAAAAAAAAGCAGAAAGAGAAGATGGACAAGGCGGAAAAGATGAAAGAGCGTAAAGAATCGTCCGGAAAGAAAAGCCTCGATGATATGATGGCTTATGTGGATGAGAATGGAAATATCTCTGCTACTCCTCCAGATCCCCGTAAAAGAAAAGAGTTCAAACTAGAAGATATTACTATCGGTGTACCGGAATATGTGCCGGATGAAGAAGAACAATTCCGTACCGGTAAGATCAGCTTTTTCAACCATGAAAAAGGATTTGGTTTTATCCGCGACCTGGTATCACAGGAAAGTATTTTTGTACATATCAATAACCTTTCAGGCCCCGTTCAGGAGAATGATAAGGTGAGTTTCACCACAGAAAAGGGCCCCCGCGGTTTAATGGCGGTGAATGTTAACCTGGTCCCCTGATAAATAATTGATTAAACCTCGCTGAGCCGGGTAAAGGATATTCCGTTAAATATCCGGCTCAGATTCAGGTCTTTGCGTTGTTCCCACTCCTTTACATTATTTCCGCTGACCACTCTCCAGAGATTCTTGGATTTCAGTTCATCGTAATCCGCTTCCTGGATAAAAATCCCTGTAACCGGCTGGCGGTCTTTAAAATGGATATTAAGCGGGTTATCTTTTCGTTTGCCCGGGGCAATGTACTTTTCGATTTGTTCTGTAGTCATAGATAAATATAATTTAACAGGAGTGCGGGTTGCTGGCCGTACTCCAGGCAGAAAATAATTGAGTAAGACGGGCCGTTATTTTTTAAAACTGTTTCCTGGGTTTCGCCATGTTTACCACCATCGGCCGGCCTTCGCAATTAGACCCGTTAAGGTCATCAATCGCTTTTTGCCCCTGCTGCTCATCAGGCATTTCAATAAAGGCAAATCCACGGCTGCGGTTGGTGAATTTGTCAGTCATTACTTTGGCAGAAGCCACTTCACCAAATGGAGCAAATACTTTTTTCAGCTGATCGTCAGTTATCGTAAAACTGAGGTTAGAGACATAAATGGTCATGCTTAATGGTTTTCAGTACAATAAATACTTGAGACGCGTGCAGCTGTAGGGGAAAAAGATAAGCGAAGGTGATTCTCTTACAAGAGCAGTATTACTCAATTTGACCCCCTGAAGGTACGCAAATTTCAGCCGGTCAGCTGTTTTCTTTTTATCGGCAACGGGATGGGGACTGCCGGAATTTGCCGGCACCCGGCTGATGGTTAATCCGGCAGTTACTCACATTTAAACCGTTGCTGTGGATTTTTTTGTTAATAAGTTGATGTGCCTGCCAAGTATTTTTCTAATAATTTTAAAATATGCAAGACCATTACAGCCTTCTCCATACCATCTTCGAAATCGTAAAAAATGATCCACAGCCGGATAGATATGCTTGCAGGCCCAGGGAATTGATTCTTCGTCGTATGCAGGAATGGTCAGATATACAACAACAACTGCATCAGCTGGAAAAAGAGGAACTGGTAGTCACCGAGCAACAGGAAACCCTGGTAATCAGGATAACTCATGCAGGACTCGCATTGGTAAAAGAGCAGCTGGAAACAGCCCGGCTCAGCGGCCAATAATCCCCGTTTACTTATTGATGATTTCAGCCGTAGCCGGAAGGGAATCTGAATTGTTTCCGGCCCGGTTCGAGAAAACAGCTACGGCATTGGTATGTGCTGTGGTTTCTGCCTTTGTCATAGTGGCCAGGCTTCCATGTCCCTCAAAATAGTAATGCACGCTGATGAATTTCTTCACATGTTTTCGGGTTTCCGGTGCGAGGTAACGCTCCAGTACCCAGAAATTGCGGCTGCCTGATTTTTTAATAGCTCCAAGTATTTTTGCCGGGCCACTGTTATAAGCGGCCAGGGTGAGCAGCCAGTCGTCGAAAATGCCATGCAGGTAGACCAGGCATTTGGCGGCCGCTACCGTGCTTTTATAATTATTCCGGCGTTCGTCATTCTTTCCGGAAATATGAAGACCAAAACTTTTTGCGGCACCCGGCATAAACTGCCATAGACCCGCGGCACCTGCGGATGAAACAATACGGCTGTCCAGCTTGGATTCCACCACGGCCAGGTATTTAAGTTCCTGCGGAATATTGTATTCATTAAATACTTTATCAATCATCCCGAATACAGGAGCGCTTTTCTCTCTTAATTTATTATAATAAAACGCATTCTCTTTCAGGTGCGCACTGACAAATGAACGGGCTTCTTCTGCCAGCTGGATCCTGGGCGCTTTTTCCAGCTCTGTTTCACTCATCTCAGGAAGACAAGTACATAAACCGGCCGTATCAAAAACATGTTTGTTGACGACCAGCGAATCCCCGGGTAATTTGTTTGCCACAGGCTGAACCTCCGCCGGGTAACTATTTTTAGTACCGGATGCGGCAGCCATAAGCATGAAGCTGGTAACAATAAAACCAGCCTTGTGTAATTTCGTTTTAAGCATGTAACAGGGTTACGTGAACAATACTTGCCGGACAGGATTTTTGTGAAAAATGTTTTTGTGTAAAACAAAAAACAAGTTGACAGGTGTTGCAGACAAGAGTAGTTTTTCAATAACACAACACCAGGCTTATTAATACAAAAGCTGCGCAAAGGTAACCCTGAATTCCGCAGCAGACGTGTCTTTCAGCCTGTAGTTGTCCACTGACAAGTTAACTCCGTGAGTATCATTAAAGAATTTTGTTAAAACTGCTGTATTGTCAGATGTCAGATGTCTGATGGCAGTTGTAAGGGGCATGTTCGGGATACTCTTCTATTATAAATGAATATTTTATTTATGAATGATTGTAATGATTGGGAGAATGGAGAAT
>CAZFLL010000008.1:45604-47366 GCA_964519865.1 uncultured Chitinophaga sp.
GAAAAAAAAGAGCCGTATCAAACGATACGGCTCCGGTTTTTTTTACCTGACTTAATTTTTTATAAGCGGGTTACCACTACTTCTTCAATGTTACGGGTGTTGTTGTTCACCGTGTACAGGGCTGATTTTTTGTTGTTCCTGGTACTGATCACAAACTGGATACTGTAGTTCAGTTCGTCGTTGTTATCTTCCAGGGATAACATGAACTTTTTGGTGAAACCGGCTGCTTTGATGGTCTCCACATGCAGTACGTTTCCGTGTTCATCCCTTACACTTACCGTGTACTCTTCCTGTACACCTGTTCCGGGAACACTCAGTTCAAATACCGGGTTGTTCTGTACTTTACCTACGAATTTCACTTCAGCCGGTAAAGCGGGTTTCTTTTCGCCGGCGTTTACTACTGGGCTAAAAGCGGTGGTGAACAGGGTCAGCAGCGCGATAGCAATAAAACGGTTGTTCATAATGATCTTTTTCATGATTATACTTTTTTTGTTATTTACTGATTAATTAAAAACTTCTATGGGGGCAATCGGGTGGCGAGCAGAAGTTATAGGGCAATGCAGAGGTTAGAAGTCCGGATTATTTCTGCAAGGGTTTCTTGCGTTGATGATGTAAAAGTAGGGCGCGGAATTGGTGCGGTAAAACCAACTTAAGCCTGTTTTGGGGATACCCAAGCTTGGTTTGAAAATCATAAATGACAGACAATCAGTATATTAGGAATGGTTTAATAAAGGATACCCAAGGCGTTAAATGAGCTTTTCAGGGGCTGAACAGGACCCTGTTTTAACAGTTTTTCACCCTTTGGCAGTCCCGCTAAGAGTATTCACTCATCCGTTGTGAAATCTTATTTTAATTATAATAATATGTGATTCATATACTTAATAAGGTGTTGAGAAATTAATGTTGAGCGGATTTGGCAGGGTACAAAAAAACATTACCTTCAACCGTTCTGAAAGGTGACTGATTGGCATAAATGCCTTTCTTTCAACCTCGTGGCGGGAAATTTGTTATTATAATAAGATCAGAGCCAAATAGGTTGGTAATGAATAAAAAGGAGATAAAAAAATGGCATTTAAAAAAGAGGATGTAATTATTATTGAACCCAGGGAGATTTTTGTAGGTAAAAAAGATGCTCCTGTCACTTTAATGGAGTTTGGTGAATATGAAAATGAGGAATGTGCAAAGGTGAATGAAGTTGTAAAGCAATTACTGGAAGAATATGAAGGAAAGATCCGTTTCCAGTTTCGTCACTTTCCGCTGACCCTGATCCACCAACGTAGCCTTAAAGCCAGCGAATCTGCCGTGGCAGCTGCTCAGGAAGGGAAGTTCTGGGAAATGCACAATGTATTATTCAGCAACCGCCGTAACCTGGGTACAACCAGCCTGAAACTATACAGTAAGGAAGCCGGGGTAAAGAATAAGAAATTCCTGGACGACCTGGTGAATGGGATGTATGGCTGGCAGGTACAGGATGATATTAAAGAAGGTCGTAACCGGGGTGTAAAAGAGCTCCCGACATTCTTTATTAATGATGTGATGTTTGTAGGTAAACCTACTTTCGCCAACCTCAGTGCGGCGATTGAATCAGCATTGAAGAAAGGCAAATCAAAAGCGCCGGTCAAAAAGGCCGCTGTAAAACAAAAGCAAAGAGCGTAAACCACTCATAAATTTCTGAATCCCGCCATTGGCGGGATTTTTTTTGCCTTCGGCTGAAGGGGGGCCACTAAAACACACGAAAGAACACGAATTAAACAGCCAGGAA
>CAZFLL010000008.1:47466-67143 GCA_964519865.1 uncultured Chitinophaga sp.
TAGCCACGGATTTATTCGCCTGCGTCGAATGGAGGTTGTCGCGAATTGACATGAATCACCAGGGTCATGTTGATCAACACGGGTTCCCTGTACATCCGTGTTAATTCGTGTGATCCGTGGCTTGTATTTTGTATTTTTTGTGGCCTTTCGTGTCAATTCGTGGCCCCCTTCAGCCGAAGGCAAAAAAAAACTGCCTCTTTTGGAGACAGCTTTTTACAATCTTACGGTATATTATTACCAGCGGTTGTTGTTGTTACCAGAGTAAGAAGGGCGGCTGTTGTTAGAACGGGCCGGTCTTTCTTCACGGGGTTTTGCAACGCTAACTTTGATAGAACGACCGTCAACGGTTGCGCCATCCAGTTCAGCGATTGCTTTGTTTGCAGCAGCATCATCGCTCATTTCCACAAAACCGAAACCTTTGCTACGGTTAGTGAATTTGTCCATAATAACCTTTGCAGAAGTAACGTCACCGTACTCAGCAAAATAACTTCTTAAGTCTTCATCCACAACGGCGAAGCTTAAATTTGAAACATAAATGTTCATGTAAAAAAAATTGACTTTTAAAAATACTTGAGAAAACGCAAGGGTAAAGAAGACTAACTTTTAGCAGATATGCTTAGCAGAAAAATCACTTACAAATTGTCGTCGAACTCAAATTAACAGGGCAAAGATAAAGATAAATGAAATACCAGGCGCTTTTATTTTCCGGATAGATTTGAGCGGCTTAAAGGAGGGTTTAGGAGGTTTAGAGTGTCTTAAAGGATAAGGAGGGTGAAAGGTGGGTTTATAGAGCCCTAAAGTAGAAAGAGGTTTAAAGGAGGTTTTGGAGGTTTAGCTGGTCATATTCAGAATAGGCTGTTGACCTGCCTTTGCCGGCAGGCAGGCTACTTACTACCGACTACTAACTACTAACTATTTCTCTCCCTGTTCCGTATTAAACATATTCACCCCTTCCTCTTTCTTCCGCATGCCGAAATTATACCGGATATTAATGCCCCCGCGACGGGAATCGGACTGCCGGTAACCACTGGCATTGACCGATCCCTGCTTCAACGTGAAATCATTATTATTACTGAAAAACAGATCACTGACACTCAGGGTGACAATCAGTTTGTCTTTCATGAACTTCCGGTTGATACTCGCATTCAAGGCGCCAAAAGAACCCAGTTCATAAAACTGTTGCTGCCCCTTCAGTCTCCAGAACCCATTCAGGGTGAATACAGACAATTTATCCAGCTTCAGGGTATGGAACGTGAAAAAAGACCAGGTGCCCCTTTTAAAAGCCAGCGGCTTGTTTTCATAAAGTCCCTCGTAAAAATTATGGTTGTACTGGGTGCCTATGACAAAGAAATACTTCCCGCCGGGTGGCAGGGCACCCAATGCCCGGAAATACCATTCCTTATTCTTTCCAAGGTTATCATAAGTGCGGTAGGCCTGCCGCTGACTGCTGTCTGACTGGTAGACCACATTGGTGAATATATCTTTGGTATCATTGACTCCCAGGGCGAAAATGGGCCGCTCCTCCACGCTGATATTGGCTTCATAGTTCTGGGTAAACTGCGGGCGGAGGGATGGATTGCCGGTTTCTGATAAATAGGCATCCACATACCGGGAAAAAGGATTCAGTTGTTCATACACCGGGCGGGTGATCGTACGGCGGTATACCAGGTAAGCCCTGAGGTCATATCCCGCGATTTTCATCAGGCTTTTGCTCAGGTAGATATAAGGGAAAAGATCAGTCCGGTGAATGGCAAAACTGGTGTCGGAGGGAATTTCCTGGTCCCCCCGCATATTTGTATTCTCCAGCCTTGTCCCGAATTTGACCACAACATCCTTTCCCATGGTTTTAGAGCCCTGTACATAGGCGGAATTGATATTTTCTTTATAAATAAACCGGTTGGTCCGGTTCGCATCTGGCTGCCGGATGCCCCCGTTTTCAGTATAAAATAAAGTACTGTTTTTAAAATGATGCAGTGTTGATTTCAACCCGGTTTCCAGCGTAAAACGTTTTTTCATTTTAAGCCGGAGATCCGTTCGGCCGGAAACCAGGTCCCTTTTATTATCAGCCGAACCATCACCCGCTGTAATAAAAATGGCCGGGGTATAATACCGGGTGGTATAGGCCTGGTCTGAATTATTGTGTGTATTGTAATAGAATACCTGGCTGGTCCATTCTGAACCCGCACTGTCTATTTTTAGTTTTGTTTCAAAGCCGTTCCCGATAACCAGGGCATTACCTTTATTGGCGACCTGGTTGAGGTTGCTGGTCAGCAACTGGGACGTGCTGATTTTTTCAATCGTATTCTGGTTATCTGTTTTATTGTCCGACAGGTTCCAGTTGGCTGTACCGGATAATTCAAATTCCCATTTTTTTGATGTCCAGCTATATACATAGCTGCCAAAAAAAGTATTACCGGGATAAGCCGTATAGGCTTCCTGGCTTAATACTGAATCCGGGGCAAAAATCCGGTCGGTTACAATTTTTTCATAACTGTTACGGTGACTGTAATTAAAGTTGACAGAAAAACTCCGGTTCCCGTCATTATTGTTCAGGTTGAATCCGATCAGCTGGTTTCCATAATGACCCTGCTGTATTCCCGCGTTCACACTACCTGTCAGCCCGATCTTCACGCCTTTTTTTAGCACCACATTCACCACGCCGCCACTGCTGCTCGCATCATATTTGGCAGAAGGGGTACGCACGATTTCTATTTTTGAAATGGCGGTGGGAGGCAGGCTTTTCAGGATACTGGCAATATCCGCGGCACTCATTTTTATATCCCGCCCGTTGATCTGTACAGAGGCCGGGCTCAGGCTGCTGATATAAATATTCCCTTCCTGGTCCATAAATAAGCCGGGTGTTTTTTCAATGACTTCATACCCGCTCGATGAGGCCGCTGCCAGGTTCTCCGGATCCACAATGGTTTTATCATCTTCCTGCCGTATCAATGGCCTGGTGGAACGAAGTACAACCCCCTCCATGGTTTTGCCGGCTGTTTCAAGGGTGAAACGGAATGCAGGTGTATTTGCGGTTGCCGAAATGTTTTTTTCAAAGGGCAGGTAATTCAGGGCGTTTACCCGGACAATGTATTGTTGTCCTTTAACCAGCATAAAACGGGAAGTTCCATTGCTGTCGGCCACCTGCCTGATAACCTGGCTGGAATCGAGCCTGTTGATCACTGTTACAGAAGCAAATGGCAAAGGCTCTTTCTTCAGACTTTGTAAATGGATGGTGACAGGGCTATCCTGGGCGGCCATCCGGGTGCCGGTTAAAAGCAGGAAAAAGACGGAAACCAGGAGGTAGGGGATAAGGCGGACGGTTTTTGTCATGTGTGTGCTTAACGGGAAAAGGCAAAAATAGTTCTTTCCGTTTCCTGTAGAAACCGCCTGTCAGATAAAAATATTTTTTTCCATTATTTTAACGGTAATTCCTGTTTTTGTTCATTGACTTTCAGTTTATGCGTGTTTTCTGCTTCATCAATGGAATGTGTACGGTGGATATTCTTTTCTTTTTTGGCCAGTTCTGACAACCTGATATAAAAATTTTTTAATGTCTCCAGTTCTTCCGCCGACAGGTCCTCAATATCCACCAGCCGGTTGCTGGCCCGGTTGGAGGCCGCGATCAGTTCGTTCAGTTTAAGCTGCAGCGCCACACTGTCCTTATTCTGTGCATGCTGGATAACAAATACCATCAGGAAAGTAATGATCGTGGTACCGGTATTGATGACGAGTTGCCAGGTATCCGAAAACCGGAACACGGGACCGGTTACAATCCATCCAAGAATAATGAAACAGGCGATAATAAAAGCGGAAGGCCGGCCGGTTGCCTTGGTGACTTTCACTGCAAAACGTTCAAAGAAGGGCAAAGATGAAGTAGGCATACAATTTTATTTAAAGGATTTATTATTTTAGTTCCCGGATCTGCATTTGAAATTAGAACATATATTCCACGATGGTCAAGTTTACTGTTACAATAAAGAAATTCGGCTCAAAAGGGGAAAAGACCGGCTGGACCTATTTTGAAGTGCCGGCGGACATTGCCGCTGAATTGAAACCAGGGAATAAAAAGGAATTTAAAGTCCGGGGTAAACTGGATAAATACACCATAAAAAGAATTTCCCTTATACCGATGGGTGGGGGAATCTTTATCATGGCCCTGAATGCGGATATGCGTAAAGCAATTGCCAAAAAGGAAGGGGCCATGCTGAATGTGCAGCTCACTGAAGATAAATCTGATTTTGTTTTCAATGCGGATTTTATGGAATGCCTGGCTGATGAACCGGCCGCACAAACCTATTTTCAAAGCCTTACCGGTTCACATCAGCGCTATTTCAGCAAATGGATCGATAGCGCCAAAACAGATCCCACCAAAACAAAAAGAATCGCCATGGCGGTAAATGCCCTGGCGAAAGGGTGGGGGTACCCGGAGATGATCAGGGGAAGTAGGGAGTAGGTAGTCGGTAGTCAGTAGTCGGTAGTCAACAGCCCATACTAAGAAAGCTAATCTAAACTCTAAACTCTAAACCCTCAACTCTCAACTCTCAACTCTATTTAAAAGGATTCCCGTATTTCACCTCCGTTCCCACCGTCCGGTCAGTCAGTGTTTTCAAAAACGCCACCAGCGCCGCTTTATCTTCTGCAGATAAATTCAGCAAACGGGGCTGTCCGTTTGGTAATTTCATCTGCGGGGAAAGATTGGGGTGGTTCTTTACGCCACTGCTGTAATGTTCAATTACTTCTTCGAGGGTCTTAAACCGGCCATCGTGCATATAGGGGGCTGTCAGTTCCACATTACGAAGACTGGTTACTTTAAATGTGGCATCCTGGTTTATATTGTTGGATACAGCACCGAATCCACGGTCAACTGTATTCATGTCAATTCCATTATTCTTTTCTGTGGGGGCTACAAATGTTTCCGTACCATGACAGGCAGCACATCCGCTGGATGGGAGCAGGAAAAGTTCCTTGCCGCGGTTTTCCTGGGCGGTGAAATTCGGGAATACTGCATTCGGTGGTGGGGCAGGATTGGCAGGTAATGTAGCCCGGCCGGCATCATATTTTGATTTATAGGAGACTATAGAGCGGACAAACTGGGACAGGGCTCTGGATATCCGGTCACTGTTAATGGTGCCATCCCCAAATGCTTTTTTAAACAAGGGAGGATAATAAGTCAGTGCACTGAGTTTGGTTTCGAGTGCCGGTAAGGTCATGCCCATTTCCACCAGGTCTTGAATCGGAGTCACCACCTGGGCTTCCAGGGTGGCTGCCCGCTGGTCCCAGAAAAAACGGCCCGGAGTATAAAAACGGGCATTGATCAGCGCCATCGAATTACGACCGGTCAGCCCTCCGTTAAAACCTTTGCTTTTCAGCGCTGTATCCGAAAAACCCAGCTCAGGTTTATGGCAGGAAGCACAGGAAATAGTATTGTTGGCCGACAGATTTTTATCATAGAAAAGAACACGTCCCAGCGTGGCCCCATTATCAGTGATCGGGTTATCACCCGGTGTATTGATCTGACCCTGTATTGGCGGGGAATTCAGGTAGGCGGGTAATGCGATAGACGCATAGTTAAAAGGAGAGGAAGGCAGATTCAACACTGCTGTAACGGCCGGGTCATTGTCATTACTGCTGCTGTCCTTTTTACAGGCCAGGAAAATAAACAGGGAAGAAAGGCCTGTAACGACAAGCATTTTGGGTCGGGTCATGGTGGCTTTTTTGATGGTCGGGCTAAGACTGAGCAGGGGGCTATTCGTTTAATTAACACGCAAAAAAGAATATTGACAATTGTCGGCGTAAACTTACGTTGATCTGGCCGGATCCTGTTACCAGGACTGCAGGATAATGGCAATATAGAAGAAAACAACAATGGCCAGCAGCAGCAAGTGAACTGCGGCATACAAAAAAGAATTTCTGATACGGGGTGTTTGCCGGAATACGAGGATGGTCCAGCTTACCAATGCCATAATAAGATAGATACTGAACATTACGCCCATAGATAGGGCATCTGCCATACCACCCCAGCCGGACCCTTCGGCGGAACCGGAGGGATGATGTTGCATATACAAAGCCGTCAGCCAGGTGGCGAGGCCGGCCAGGGATAAACAAGCTATAAGCCAGGCGAAATGGAGCAAAATTTGTTTAAGAAATGGCTGCTTCATAGCGATTTGTCCGCTTTTAATACAACACCGTTCCGGTTGATATAATAGTTGTAAGTATCAAAGACGATAATATAGGGAAGGTCATTATTAATAACCGTATTATTATCCGGTAATTCAAGGTGCAGGGATTGGCCTGACAGAAAATCCGAGAGGTATACCTTCTTGTTCCTTGTTTCGCAGATAAACCGGCCAAATATCCTTGGTTGTACATCCGTTTGCAGCCGTTTTACTTCCCTGAAACCTTCATCATAGAATAGGTAGAGGTCTTTATTGTTGTACCTGCAGTAATGACCGGTTCCCGCTTTTAAAGTTACTGTATATCCATCACTGAATCTCAGCATCCTGTTGGTAGCCAGGTTGCAGGTGATTTTAAAATTATCTCCGTCTAAATCCACAAATACACTGTCGGGTGTATTGAAATAGCGGATACTATCTGCAGTAAAGACGATATTGTTTTTTGCATCCTGTATAGTGAAATGAGTACCCCTTAGCCGGATGATTTCGTTCTTCAATACGGTTGTTTTTTCGTATTCTTTTAAAACTACCCGGTTGTCCGATAAGGTATAATGATATCCGGGAGGATCGGAGTTGCTCCATATGAAATCGCCTCCCCCATCGTCCCAAAGCTGATCGAGCGGTAAAGGGATAGAATCTGTCAGGCCTGATAAGTTAAGATATAGACTATTCTTTCCGTTATTGAAAAGCAGGGCCTTGTTCACAACTTTGTATTGATAAGGGGGCATCAGGATAACCGGGTATTGCGCGAGCAAACGGTGAGTGGTGTCATATAATGCCGGTCTGCCGTTATCAATGACCAATATACGGTCACTGTACCAGTAAATGATCTTTTCACCAGGGATCATTTGCCGTTTTTGTTCAAGCCCTGAAGATGAGGATACATAGTATTTTTGTTTTCCTTTGAACCGGATCCAGTGCTCAGCAAATTCAGGTTGTTGTACCGGCTCCGGGCAGGAAATGGGAAGGGTGTCACCGCTGAAGACCTGTACGATCACGGGTCGTTTATCCTGGTAAAACAGGGCGAATTTCCGTTGAAAAAGCCGCAGGTAATCATGGCTTGCCGGGATCAGTTCTTTATTGTCCAGTGTACGGATTCCGAGTTTATTGTTTTTTTTGACCACTACGGGATCACCTCCCTGGTAATGATAAATTTCATCCCATACTTCCGGAATTTGTTTCCCGTTTTTGATGTCCACCAGGCCGAAATTGGGCTGATGCCAGGTACGGGCATACAGGTTGTCATTGTAGAAGTAGATGGATTCTATACGATGGTTTGTTTTAAATACTTCTTTGCCATCAGGAGCCACCACCACACTTGTATCGCCCCGCCGCACATTCCAGTAGCCAAGTGTACTATGCATGTATACCCAGTCATATTGCCTGTTAGTTACAAATTGTAATGAGTCATTAACAAACCTGTATTTATTTTCTTTGGTCAGGTAGGGTAATGCCTGCTGGCTGCTGGCCAGTACGGGGCATACAAATAAAAGGAGTGTATAAATAAATTTCAAAACAGGGTATTTAGTAAGGAAGGTCAGGGGGTGAGATTTTCACGCCTTCGCCATCTGTATGCGCGGTCATGGTTCTTCTCACTATTGCCGGGCAGTTTATTTTATCCAGCATCACACTTGATCTGAGTCCGCTACATTCAAGAAACAGGGTGATATTATTCGTAAACGTAAAATAATCATCCGGGTAATAACCAGTCACTTTTCCTTCCTTGTCGGTATAAAGTTCAGTGAGTATGTTGTATCCTTTGAGAGGTATTGTAACCTTGACCACCTGCCCTGAAAAAGGTTTTCCCTCATCCGTGGAAAGGATAAAACTGATTTTATTGCCTCTTCTTTTTTCCAGCGTGGTCCAGTCCGGGTAGTCCAACGGTTTTTTAGAAAGAGCACAAGTTAAATAGTACCCGAAATGAAGAAACCGGGAGCCATCCCTGCTGTAGTTCCATTTGCGGAAGGTGAATTGCAATTGTGTGCCTTTTACGGCTATATCACTGTATTCGTACAGGCATTCCATTCCCCCGATGTATGTAATGCGTCCGAGGAAATGATTGCCGGTTACAGAATCAGGTGTGCCGGTTTCCACGGCCCCGGAACTATGAATAAAACCATAGGTTTTTTTGTCCAGCGGGTAGATGGAAAAACTGTTCATATCCCATTTTTTCACTCCGGACTTTTCATCATAGATGATATTACTGCTGTCAGTAACGTCAACCGCCCTGATCACCCGCCAGTTTTGTTTTATGAACACTTGCAGGCTTTTGGCGGTGGTTTGTGCAGCTGTAATGGCCGGCACAAAAAGGATAAGGTATAAAAAGGACTTCAAATTTTATGTCAGGAGTTATTTCTGTTGTTTACCGGTTATTACTTTTATCAGCGAGTCTTCTGTTGCAGACTTCATCACGGTAACGGAATCAACCAGGCTGTTGGGTATCATGGCAGACAATACATATTGTTTGAGTTTCCATTCTTTATCCATTTTTACCAGTACCCCTGAGCCACGGCATATCTTCATCTGGGTGCTGAGCAGCTCATCAAACCAGGCCATGGTACTGGTTTCGGCTACATAAATATGGCGCTCAATGGCGGTGAAATCCCAGGCCCTGCCTTTATCAAAATAAGGTTTTGCCCAAACCATAAACTGTTTTTTGTCCCATCGTTCTGTGGCATCCGTACCGCAAAAAATCCCGTCTTCCGTGTAATAATTAAAATACGCGTTAAAGTCAGCCCGGGCTGCTGCCCGGTTAAACGAGTCGAGCAGATTGGCAATTTCTTTTTTTGTAACAGCCTGGTCAGGTGAAGAGGCTGTTTGTTTGCAGGAACTGAGCAAAAGCACAATGGATAAAACAAGTAGTAATGATTTCATATTCTGAATGTACAAAAAAGGGGCGAAACAGGAATAGAGGCTTCAGTACATTTATTAGGGATAGGAACGATTTCGTTACGGTAAGGTTTTTTCAAAACAAACACTATTAGCGCTCTCCCTGTATGGGCCGAATTTCGGGATTGGCCGGTACTTGTTTTTTGTATAGAAAGCAATCGCTTCTGGCTGGTTCAGACCGGTTTCCAACACACAGTTCTGGGCACCCAGGCTGGCTGCCCAGACTTCTAATTCATTTAATATGACAGAAGCGGTTCCGGTACCCCGGTAAGCGGACCGGACATACATACGCTTGATTTCCATACTATCATTACTGTAATACCGGATGGCTCCGCAGCCTGCCGGTTCGCCGTCTGTAAGCACGAGGACCACCTGGTCCAGCCGGTCCACTTTATTGAGGTTGGCATACCATGCATGCTCCTCTCCATCCCTTATTTTAAGGTCCAGTTCCAGTTCCGCCGCGAGTAACTGGAAAACAGGATGGTCGGAGTTGGTGCGCAGTATTTGCATGAATGGGGAAGCAGGTATTTACAGATTCACTGCTCTCGAAGTTATTCCGGTTCCGGTTACCGGCATAATAATTATTGGCAGGAAAATAAATTTACATCAGGTGTATGGGTAGTACCAATGACGGAAAGTCTATTAAAAAGTACTTTGTAATACAAAGTAAATGCTTAATTTTGAAGCCATGAGCAGTGACCGGGGAGCGGATAAATTGTGAATTTAGGGCAGGGCTTTTTCGTAGAATTTATGAACAGGTAAACCAGGTTGTATGCAATTCTTTGTAAATGAAAACTCAGTGGTCCGGAAAATATGGGGTAAGAGCGATACCATACTTTTTATTTTCGCCGGGGCCTCGGCTGAGTTTGCCTTAAATAAGGCGGTGGACTGGCTCTACTATACGGGCCGGCTTCCGGCAGATCCGCTGGGGCGGCTTTTTTCCACAGTGGGTTATGCCAGGAAGATCGTGTTTGCCCCGGAACAGGACGCTCATAAAGCCATTGATACGATGCGGCAGATACATACATCAGTTGAAACAAACAGAGGGGCTTCCATACCCGATTGGGCCTACCGGGATGTGCTGTTCATGCTGATCTTTTATTCAATTGCCGCTTACGAATTGCTGGAACGAAAATTAACGGGTGAAGAAAAAGAAGAAGTTTACCGGGTTTTTTACCGGATGGGCATCCGCATGGGGCTGAGAGAATTACCACTTACGTATAAAGAGTGGCTGCCTGTAAGGGAGGCCCACCTGCTGGCCGACCTGAAGCGATCTGAATACAGTACTGATCTTTTTAAACAATATAGAAAACACCTGGGATCTTTCAGGTATAAACTACTGATCGAAGTCCAGCAGCTTGTGGTCCCCGGGAAAGTAAAAGAGTTACTGCAATTCCGGAACTATTCCCTGTTGGCACCGGTGATTCCGCTGTATAAATTCAGCCGGTGGATAAAACTGGATGGGCGGGTTAAAAACTGGCTGCTTACCGTTGCGTATAGGCAACAGGTAAAGGACCTTGATATAACTGCCTGATTGTTTAAATAGCCGGCGGAATCAAGCCATGGATCAGGTATTTATTTTCCGAATGAATGAGTTCACCCGCTTGATAAATTGCCGTACTATTTGGAAAACCTGTTTAAAGCAATCATCCTTTTGTATCAGATCGGTTAGCCACCGTATTTTAATTTGGATGTCAGAACAGTGATCGCTGAACCATAAATTAAAAGAATATTTTTTTCAAAAATGAATACTCCGTGGAAACCTGGAACAGATTATCGCCTTGCAGTATTTTTTAGGGGTGGAGAAACACCTCTTCCAATCCCCCAATTTCCGTTTCTTTGTAGCATGATATCCTCCATCAACGACTTTAAGCAACCCTTCTTTATCGGCGTGGCCGGCTCAGGCATGAGCGCCCTGGCCCAGTACCTCAAAGGCATTGGTAAAAATGTCAGTGGGAGCGACCGGTTTTTTGCCCCGGGAGTATTTAATGAAACCCAGGAAAAACTGGAAGCGGAGGGTATCCGTTGTTTCCTGCAGGACGGGGAAGGAATCACTGAAGCCACTGACCTGGTGGTTTGTTCAACCGCCATTGAGGACACCGTGGCGGAAGTTCAGAAGGCAAAACAACTTAATATTCCCATACTCCGCCGCTCTGAGCTCCTCGCCCTGATCGCAGAGAGTAAAAAGACCATTGCCGTTGGCGGTACCAGCGGGAAAAGCACCACCAGTGCCATGCTTTTTGATATCCTGGAGAAAGCCGGACTGGAGCCCAGTATTATCAGTGGGGCCGGACTGATCAGCATCATCAAAGAAGGAAAGATCGGGAATGCCAAAGTTGGGGCGGGGGAATTACTGGTGATCGAAGCGGATGAAAGTGATGGATCCATAGTACAGTATAAACCCGAGATCGGGCTGCTGTTGAATATTGATAAGGACCACCAGGAGATTGATGAACTCTTAACTCTCTTTGGAACGTTTAAAAAGAATTCCCGGAAGTTTATTACCAACCAGTCTCATCCCCTTACGGTTCCTTTATCCAGTCAATGGGCCAATGATTTTGCCACAGATACAAGCCGGGATGCGGGTTATGCCGCCAGTGACTTCAGACAGGAAGGTATGGAGATCAGTTTTAAGGTGAATAATCAACCTTTCAGTCTGCACCTGCCGGGTAAACACAATATGGAAAATGCCGTAGCGGCCACCGCTGTAGCGCACCAGTTGGGGGTAGACCTGGCGACCTGTGCTGCCGCATTGAAAAACTATGAAGGGATTTACCGGCGTCACCAGGTACTGGGACAAAAACAAGGTGTATGGATGATTGATGATTATGCCCACAACCCGGTGAAATGCGCGGCGGCTATTGCGGCCTGCCAGCCCATTGCGCCGAAAGTGATTGCCTGGTTCCAGCCCCATGGTTATAAACCTACCAAATTCCTCCGGGCCGATTTTGTAAAAGAACTGGCTGCCGTATTAAGGCCTTCCGATGAAATCTGGATGAGTGAGATTTTCTATGCCGGCGGTACCGCTGTAAAAGATATTTCAGCCAACGACCTGATCAATGACCTGAAAGCATTGGGTAAATCAGCCTATTTTGTTGAAGACCGGAATAATTTCCTGGCCAGTGTGCGGCCACATTTCAATAATAATTGCGTGTTACTCCTGATGGGCGCCCGCGATCCTTCGTTGGAACAGTTTGCGGTAAAGACCTGGAATAATCTCTGATTTTCTCAGGTGTTTTTATTATTGATAAGCTGCAAGCACATCTGCTTTAAAAACTTGTCATCCAGAGCTTGCCGGAGGAGGCTAATTAATACGAAAGGGTTGTCAGCGTGTAAAAACCTCTGTTCAAATGGTATTAATCAAAATGAAGTTGATTATACAGCCATCTCCCGCGTATTCTCTTTCGCCACTGGTAAGAACATATACCAGCACAAGGCCATCAGTAAACTGGAATTTGAATTTTCCAGCTGGCTTTTATCCCTTTTAAAACGGACTTCCGGATTTCCTTCATCTGTTTTGAGTCCACAGGTGATCATCGGTTGCCCGATATGCTCTTTGAATATTTGTAATTCAGCCAGGGGGTTATTTTGAATAGAATAGAAATATTTGTCATTATTAATACTGATGAATGCACGGCCATTCTCATGCCCCAGTTCCCCGATCTTAATACCATACTCGGTACGCAATACCGTTTTATTCCGGAGAAACCCTTCCTTACGGATCTGGAAAACTCTTTGTTCAGTTCCGGTTTCCACCCTGGCCGAATGAGAAAAAGGGTGAAAGTGAAGTGTCAGAATCTTTTGATCATCCTTGTACAATTGATAAACTTCCTGTTCAGGGGTGCAAGAAATTCTTTCCCATTTCATAGTAAATTGTTTTAATCGTTGGTAAGGTAGGCCCCTTTGCGGTGGGTATACCGGGTTTACCTAAAGTTAACGGTAAGTTCATATTGGGATGTACACGTGGAAAGACGGTGGAAAACCAGGAAAACATTTCTTAATTAGGTGATTGTCAGAAGGTAAGAGAGTTGGGATGTATTAGAAATAAGCAATTTAATGTGACAATATGCCAATTAGCCAATTGACCTCCTTAGACAGATATTCGCAGGTATTGAATGATTTGCGGTTTAGGTCACTCTTCATTGCAGGAACCGACCATCACATAACAGACGCTTCCCCCATTGGCACATTGGCTAATTGACACATTGGCTAATGCTGAAGTAATTTTCTTATAACGAAATAAGATACTATTACCAGTAATAATACAATAACAACTGAAATAATTATCCAGGTTTGATCCGGCAGTTTCATTTTATCCCGGAGTTTTTTCTTTTTCTCCGTTTTTTTCTTCAGGTCGCGGTTGAGGGCCTCGACAGTATATTTAATCTGTTCTTTATCCCTGAACTCATTCAAACCTTCCATGGCCTCTTCTTCAAAGTCTCCCTGCATCAGCTGTTTCTCCACTTCATGCTTCTGCTCAGGCGTAAGCTTCCCCTGCAGGTATAGCATCAGCGTCTCCTGGTCAATCTCAGGATGCTCATTGGATAATATGTCCTTTAAATTATCTGACATTTTCTTTTACGCAATTCATTACCAATAGTAATGCTTCAATTTTAATAACTCTTTCATTGGCACATTGGCTAATTGGCATATTGGCTAATTGGCTGCTGTGCGGATAGAAAACTCAACCCCCTTTTTCTTTCAATTTCCGCTCCACCAGTAATCTGAGATTCCGCTTCCCGTTCTGTATATAACTCTTCACCTGCAACATGCTGAATCCGGTTTCCTCGCTCACTTCCTGGTAGCTTTTTTTCTGAAGATAAAACAAAGTTACACATTGCTGCTGCTCCGGGTTCAGCTCCGCCAGGGAACGCTCCATCAGGTCCAGCGTATGGTCATTCTGCAACAGGGCCTGCCGGTCGGTTTCTTCCTCTGGTTTGGCGGTGATGCGGTCACTTATTTCGGCCATGATCTTTCCCTGTCTTTCCCGGATCTTCATCAGGCAATGGTTCTTGGCCACCATATAAAGCCAGGATTTGAAATAATCCACTTTATATTTCTGCAGTTCCTGGATCACTTTGAGGAAGATCTGCTGCACACTGTCCTTGGCTTCTTCCTCGTTTTTCAGGTACTTCATGGATACCCCAAGCAATAAAAGCGTGTAGCGCTGCAGCAGGATGCCCAGCCATTCATTATTATGGTCGGCATAAAACTGTTCAAGCAGTTCCTGGTCGCTGATATGGGCGTATTTGTCCGCTTTCACCGTTGTGGTTACAATTTCTTCATGTAAGATGCAGGTTTTGTGGATTTCAACAAAATTTTGAGAAAGAACATTCCTTAATTTCGGAAAAACTTTTTCATGAACTACGCGATCGTGAACGTTCCTGCTGCTGCTATCCGCCGCAAACCCCGTCACCATAAGGAAATGGTGAACCAGCTGCTGTTTGGTGAAACCGTTCGGGTACTGAAAGCAAAGGATGAACGATGGGTGAAGGTAAAAAGCCTGCATGATGATTACGAAGGCTGGATAACCACCAGTCTGCTGGAAGAAACAGATGAGATCACCGCCCTGCAAAAGCCCGTTTTTGTGACCACCGGACTCCTGACCCGTATCAGTAACAGCAGCACTTCACTGCATATTCCTGTTGGATCCGCTCTGCCGGATTTTGAAGAGGGCAAATGCCGGATCAATAAACAGGAATACCAGGTGGATGGCCCGGTGTATAACCGGATGGAAAATCAGGCCGCTGCTGTATTGATCGAAAAACTGGTTCAACCCTGGCTCAACGCACCTTATTTATGGGGCGGACGTACACCGCTGGGAGTGGATTGCAGTGGTTTTGTACAGGTAAATTTCAAATTACTGGGAATTGATCTGCCCCGTGATGCCTGGCAGCAGGCACAGTCCGGGGATCCGGTAAATAAACTGGCTGATGCCCGGACCGGTGACCTGGTTTTTTTTGATGATAAAGAAGAAATTGTGCATGTGGGTATCCTGCTTAATAATGAAACGGTGATCCATGCATCCGGTAAGGTCAGGATCGACCCGATCGATAAAAAAGGGATTATCCATGCGCAAACCGGTAAACGAACCTACCGGTTAAAGGCGATACGCCGCTTTTGGTAGAAAAGCCCGGTTATCAAATACAAGGAACCGGATGGTGATGGCCACCAGGTTGCCGTTATTTTCATCACTGCTCCAGGCCAGGCTGACGGTCGGGAAACTGACATTTTCAAAGTAAAAATCCCTGACCTCCCCGGTCAGCGTATCCCCGTTCTTCAGTTCACGGGGATTATTCATGTCAAATGACCTTTTATAACGCCGGAGTATTTTATCATATTCATCTTTCACATCGCTGGTACCCTCTTTTCCCGGTGTCGCATAAGCCACCACCTGGTATAAGAACATGCTTTTGGTGAGACCGGTATTATCAATTTCCACTTCCCGTTCAGACAGGATGACTTTTACTTTTTCAGGTTTGAAGAAAAAAGGACGATGAGTGCTGTAGATTCCTTCCATGAAGAAAAGCGTACTGTCTGTTTTGCGGATGATACTGTTCTGCAACAGGGTCGGGTCATTCATCAGCCGGATGAGAAAGGTGCTGAAATCCTTATTAAAAGGATTAATACGGAAATAGTCGTGGGCAATTTTTCCGGTGGAGCCCATAATATGTTCGTCGGATACCTGGCTGTAAATATTGGCAGATAGCAGGCAGGCGGTCAGCAACAGGAGTTGGTATTTTCGGCGCATGCAGTTATTTTTTCAAAAGAAAGGTATTGTAAATCCCTGCCCGTGCAAATGATCATTTGTATTTTACCATTTATTTAAATGTTCAGGATCAGATGATGGCCTTTACCCATTTTATAATCAGGGTATCCCAGTGCAGCATTTTAAATGCCGTGTACATAAGAATGACGGCAAATATTTTCTTCAGTGATTCCTGGTCGATGGATAAAGCCAGTTTGCCTCCAAAATAACCACCCCCTATAAAACCAATGGCCAGCAGTCCCACCACCTTTAAGTCGATTGGTGTACCCAGTTTCTGGCACTGGTAATAATAGTACAGGGATGCCAGGATGACCACCGGTAGTGTAAGCACCGCCAGCGATGTGCCCTGTGCCTGGTGCTGGGTGTAATGCATAAAGAAAACCAGGGCGGGTACCATAATGATACCACCGCCAACGCCTACCAGTCCGCTGAGTACGCCTGCTGACAACCCGATCAGCAGGGCCGTGATCACCAGTTGTGTTGCCATAGTATGTTTTTGCGTTTCAGGCATTATTTTTTAAACGACTCGTTATACAGTTCGATTGATTCTTTGATGATCCGGAAAGCGATGCCCTGGTCCTGGAATGTATCGATCTCCACTTTTTTATTTTCGAGTACTTTGTACTGTTCGAAGAAATTTTTCAGTTCGAGCAGGAAGTGCTGGGGCAGTTCCTCGATCCGGCGGAAGTGATTGACCGAAGGGTCCTGGGCCGCCACGGCAATGATCTTATCATCTTCCTGGCCACTGTCGATCATCTGCATATTGCCGATCACATTGGCTTCCACGAGACAGAGGGAACGGATGGACTGGGAACAGAGAACGAGAATATCCAGCGGATCTCCATCAAGACCGAGTGTCTGGGGAATGAACCCGTAATTGACCGGGTACTGGAAAGAGGAGTAGATCACGCGGTCGAGTTTCAGTAAACCGGTTTCTTTGTCCACCTCATATTTGGAGCGGGAACCCTGCGGGATCTCGATCAGGGCATTGACGGTTGCGGGGGCTTTCTTTCCATAATGTACGCCGTGCCAGGGATGACTAACTGTTAACATAGTATAAGTTTTTTATCGGGTTAATTTCATGCCGGCATAGGTGGCCAGCAATCCAAGCAGCACACTGGCTGCTATATAGGCAAAGAATAAAGCTAATTTTTGTTCTCTCAGCAGACCGATGCCTTCCAGGGTAAAGGCAGAGAAGGTGGTGAACCCGCCACAGAGTCCGGTCATTAGAAAAAGTTTCCAATGTTCATTATTGTCAAAACTCCGGAAACTGATGCCCCAGATCACCCCGATCAGCAGGCATCCCGTAATATTTACAGCAAAGGTTCCCCAGGGAAAACTGTGCGAATAAACTTCAGCAAACCAGCGCTGGCAAAGAAACCGGGCCATACTGCCAAGGCCTCCACCAAGACCTACTAAGAGAAGATTGTTAAACATCGGGAATAATAGCGTTTAGTTGTTTAGTGGTTTGTCGTTTAGAGGTGAATCTGTTGGGTAAGGGCTGTTCCTGACTACAGACACCTGGCAACAGACACCCGATTAAGGCATTTTCTGTTTATTAGTCAACGTATCTGCATCGTGCTGATACAGGTATTTGAAATCCACCAGCCATTTCCCGTTGAGCCGCTGTACTTTCAGGGTGTCGGGATTGTTCATGAAAGAATTGGAATAAATCACAATACTGGTGGAGTCATTTATACTGACCATGGGAGCCGGGAAGCGGATAGATGCCGAGCGATATCCATCCCGGGTTTCCTGGGGCAGGTTCTTATAGGAGCGTTCGGCCACGTCCATCAGGTTACTGTTCAGCGAGTCATTGATCATATACATCCGGGCTTCATTGAATTTACCATCCAGCGCGGCCCGTACAAAATTGCGGACCGCGTCGACGTTGTTATCCGAAGTGGCCGGTGCTTTTT
Organism: uncultured Chitinophaga sp.; assembly: GCA_964519865.1. Taxonomy (GTDB): domain Bacteria; phylum Bacteroidota; class Bacteroidia; order Chitinophagales; family Chitinophagaceae; genus JJ008. The sequence continues at coordinate 65,217 of CAZFLL010000008.1, forward strand.
CTTCGTTGCCACAGGAGACCAGCAGGAGCAGGACTACCAGGAGCGGGGTGGTTTTCAGGCATTTCATATTTGCAAAGTACAAAAGATTTAAGGAATAGCTGGTCGCCAATAACAGAAAGTCGATAACCGTTTCCGGGAGGTGCTGGTTCTTTTTCGTGTGTTTTTGTGTGTTTTTCCCGTATAAGACGGGACAAGCGTGCAAAAAAAAACCGTCACACAGTGACGGCTTTTTTTATGTGTTTTCAGGAGCGGTTATTGCTTCATTTCCTTCATCTTCTTTTCAAATTCTTCGCCCATTTTTTTCATTTGTTCTATCTTCTCCGGGGTCATGGATTTCATCATGGTGTCCAGTAATTCCATGCCTTTTTTCATTGTATCCATATTGATATCCCTCATTTTTTCGATGCCTGAACTGCCGTCAGTACCCTTTGCGTCCATTCCCATTTTGGCCATGGTTTCTAATGTCAGATCCACTTTCCAGGCACCATCCTCTTTTTTCAACGGGAAGTCAAATGTACTTTTTCCCTTAACGGTGAAGGGTACCATAGCGATGTCACCGTTTATTTTGGCATCACCGATCTCGGCATCTTTGAATTCATTCTTTTCTTCGATTTCCTGTTTTCCCATTTTCCCGAATTTTTCAGCCATTTCCATCCCCATTTTCATCATGTCAATAAAGCTCTTACTTTCTTTGGTGGCCAGTTGAGCAGCCCCGTCAAAATCTTTCTTGGATAATCTTTCTGAAAAGGCCATGACCACCGCTTTCGGATTGCCACTGCCACCGCTGCTTCCGGTACTGTTACAACCAATAGCAGCCACTGCCAGGGTTGCTACCGCCAGCAGTAAAACAGAGATACGTTTCATATTAAATGGTTTGATTTTATCAAAAGTAGTTAATGTGTGTATACTGGCCTATCCCTTTTTTAGGGGAGCTCTTTTAGTCGGCAGTCCTGCCCCCGGACTCTGGGGCAAAAAAAAGTCCCGGTTTAGCGGGACTTCCTTATTTAATGATGTCTTTCGTCTTTTTCATGCTCCTTCGTGTAGGCCCTGAGGATTTGTTTTACGAGGCGGTGGCGCACCACATCTTCTTCATCCAGTTCGATATGGCCAATACCGTCGATATTCTGCAGGATGCGGACGGCGGTGGATAATCCACTCCGCTGGTTACGGGGCAGATCCACCTGGGTCATATCCCCGGTAATGATGGCCTTGGCATTGGCACCGATACGGGTGAGGAACATTTTCAGTTGCAGGTCCGTAGCGTTCTGGGCTTCATCCAGGATGATAAATGCATTATCCAGGGTCCGGCCACGCATATATGCCAGCGGGGCGATCTCAATGGTGCGGGTGGTCATATAATACCCGAGCTTGTCGGCCGGTATCATATCATCCAGCGCATCGTATAAAGGCCGCAAGTAAGGATCGATCTTTTCCTTCAGGTCACCGGGCAGGAAACCCAGGCTTTCCCCGGCTTCCACGGCCGGGCGGGTGAGGATGATCTTTTTGACCTGTTTGTTTTTAAGTGCACGTACGGCCAGGGCCACTGCTGTATAGGTTTTACCCGTACCGGCCGGACCGATCGCAAAAACGATATCATTCCGCTCGGCTTCCTGTACCAGTTTTTTCTGGTTCGCCGTACGGGCCCTGACTGATTTGCCATTGGGACCAAATACCAGAACTTCGTTGGGATTTTTTTCCTTGAAATGATCGATGACTTCAGCGTCATCGCCTCCCAGGATCTGTTCAAAATAATTCTGGCTCATATGTCCGTTGCGTTCCAGGTAGGTCACGATCAGGGAGATTTTTTCCCTTGCATTTTCAATCTGCTCGGGGGCACCACTCAGTTTAAGCTGGGTACCACGGGAGAGGATTTTCAACAGGGGGAATTTCTTTTTGAGGATGTCGAGTTTACCGTTATTTACACCAA
>CAZFLL010000009.1:0-64277 GCA_964519865.1 uncultured Chitinophaga sp.
CCCACTTTGTTTCCTGTGACGGTAACTGGCCTCAGCCATTTTACGGATGGTTTCCCGGTAACCAATGCGGGGCTTTGTGCATTTCACTTCCAGTTTATGCTGGTGTTCAATTTTCCATTTGGCCACGGCCAGGTGCATATCCCCCTGGCAATGGATCAGGGTTTGTTTCAGTTCGGAAGAAACCTCCACCAACAAGGTGGGATCTTCTTCGCGCAGCTGGTGCAGGGCCTGCGACAGTTTTTCTTCCTCCCCTTTCTTCAGGGTTTCAATAGCTACTGTCATATTCGGGGCCGGGAAAACGATCGGGGGCAGTTCATAGTTCTTCCCTTTTATATGCAGGGTATTGTTGACATGGGTATTCTTGAGCTTTAAGGTCGCTCCAATATCACCAGCCACCAGTTCATTGATAGGAACACGTTTATTGCCTTCCACGAGGAAGAGCTGGGTGATCTTTTCAACAACGCCGGTCGTTTCATTTTCCAGTTCCATACCGCTTTTAACCGTACCCGAATACACTTTAAAGAAAGACAATTCGCCCACATGGGGTTCGGAAATGGTCTTATAAATAAAGATACAGGCGGGACCATTGGCATCACAGGGAAGGGCTTCACCTTTCACGGTGGTCTGTGGACGCATTTCATTGGCACTGGGGCATACATTGTCAATAAAGCCCATCAGCCGGCCACTGCCCATATTCCGTTCGGCAGAAAGGCAGAACAGGGGAAACAGGTCATGGTTGATCATGGCCTTCTTCATACCGTTCTTCATTTCGTCCTCGTCCAGTTCACCTTTATCGAAATATTTCTCCATCAGTGATTCATCATTACTGGCGATGGCTTCGATCAGTTCTTTATGCAACTCATCTGCTTTTGCCCTTTCTTCATCCGGGATATCCGCTTTTTCCGGTTTCCCGCCATTGTCCTTGAAACGGTACATCGTCATCCGCAGCACATCAATGATTTCATGAAAACCGGAGCCGGTCTGGCGGGGATATTGCACCACCACCACATTACTGCCAAAATGCGATTTGGCTTCCCGTACTGCTTTGTCAAAGTCGGCATTATCATCATCCAGTTTATTCACCCCGAAGATCATGGGTGTTTTAAACTGTTCGGTATATTCCCAGATAATATCGGTACCGACTTCAACACCCATTACGGCGTTGATCAGCATTACACCGGTATCGGCGACGCGGAGGGCGGAGATCACTTCGCCGGAAAAATCATCATAACCCGGCGTGTCAACAATATTGATCTTATATCCTCTCCATTTTGTATGAAGGAGCTTGCTGAAAATAGAATTACCACGTTCCTGTTCAAGTTCGTGGTAATCTCCGGTGGTATTCCGTTCTGCAATTGAACCCTTACGGGTTATTAATCCAGCTTCGTAAAGCATGCACTCCGCTAAGGTGGTCTTACCGGAGCCGGCATGGCCTAGCAAGACAATATTTTTAACGTGTGAGGTATCAAATTCTGGCATAGCAATAAATTTATTATTGAAGAAAAAATGTATGACTTATACAAATCTTCAAAAGGATTGAATAGGAACAGATGAACCCGGTTAGGGTCCGGGCTGATTAAAGTCAGTAATCAGTCGCTTTAAGGAGTTCGCGACAGGAAACCACTGAATTCTTCACGCAGGTTCTGGAGTGTTTGTCCGAGTGAGCGGTATTCTTCCAGCAGGGTCTCGTGTTTACCGAGTGTTTCTTCTGAGGCGGGGGATTCGGTGTGTAATTGCCGTTCGTGATTTTTGATCGACTGCTTAAGATCGTGGATGTTGATCAGCTGGATGTGAAACTGGTTGTGGAGATGTTCGACTTCCTGTAGTTGTTCTTTGGAGAGAGGCTTGCCGGCTACCTGGCGGATTTTGTTTTCGTCTGTTGTGAATTCATCACGGAAATTGCGGAGTTGCTCTCTCCAGGCATTGCACTCCGCGGAGAGCTGTGAGATGTCTACCTGTACCATGGGATTTAAAATTTAGAAGTTAAATAATAAAAGAACTGGTTGGAAATACTGCCTGAAGCTGGCAGATTATCCAGGGTTATGGACTAAGCAGAGGTGGGTTTTTGTTCTTTTGCTACAGTTAAGGTAAGACCATTTTGGATAAATTCAAATAAATATTGACTTAAATAAAAAAAGAAATGCACAGGATTAAGCTGTGCATTTTTTTTGTATATTCTTTTTATTCAGGCAAATTATCAATGCCTTCTGACTTTGACTTTTGTGGCTTTATTTCCCCGCGGACCAGTCACTGTTGTCTTACGCACCGTGGCTTTATGGCCGCGCGGACCAGTCACCTGCGTGCGTGTATGTGTAACCCTGTAATTTCCTACTGCAGATGAATGACGGGTTCTTACTGTTACAGAACTGGAACGGAAAGGTGTATACATGCGGTGCGCAACCATGACCCGGTGAGTATGCACGACTACAAAGGGGCGGTTATAATGTGCCCGGTAAGGATGCCATACATGCCAGGCAAACGGGCGCCAGGGTTTCCACCAGCCCGGGTAAGTACGCCAGCGCCAGGGAGAAATCCAGGGACGGTAAACGGGTCCGTAAACAAACCGGACCGAGGGCCAGCCCCAAACATTAATCACTATACGCGGTGCTGTAAAATCGTACCCGGCATTGGGACCACTGAGCTGACTGTCATTATAATTAATAAAAGCATCCTCATCTCCCCCGCCATCCGGTTCAACAATCACGGCTTCCCCGTAAATATCTTCATCCCCGATAATCTGGATAACGGCCGTGGTATCCCCGGTTTTCTCCAGTTCAATCACCGCAATATCCTGATTTTCGGAAGCTGAAACCGGAACCTGCAACACAAATGCATGCACTTCTTTATCCGATTTGTCGATTACCCGTACATAGTCTGTTTCGCCGTCTTCATTCAGGTCAAGGTTATTGACATGGTTGGATTCAAGATTGATCGCTTTTTCAAAATCCTCAATACTGGCGGATTGCTGGAATAACTGCAGGGCTCCCTGGAGACTGAAATTGTCGCCCGGTAAACCGGTGGAGTCCACGCCGGATTGGGATTGGGCATTAACCCCGGTGACTGAAAACAGGAAGGCGCCTGTTAAATGGAGGATTGTACGGTATATTTTCATAAATAAAATTTGTTATCAGACAACAGATTATGCTCCGGGTTTAACAGCCAGGGGCAGAATTTATATTAAATACGGTAATTTTTCTGGATTTCAATAACTTGCCCTCCCTTCATGATTTCACCCAATACCATACAGCAGATACTCGGACGTACGGATATAATCGATGTGGTCGGGAGTTTCGTAAAACTGAAAAGAAGAGGTTCTAATTACCTGGGACTCTGCCCTTTTCACAACGAAAAGACCCCTTCATTTACCGTGTCGCCCAGCAAAGAGATCTACAAGTGTTTTGGCTGCGGGAAAAGCGGAAATACGGTCAGCTTTGTGATGGAGCATGAAAAGTACAGCTATGTGGAGGCCCTGAAGTGGCTGGCTAACCGCTACGGGATCGAGATTGAAGAGACTTTTGTCAGCGATGAACAACGGCAACAGTTACAGGCCGCTGACAGCCTCTATATCATCAATAGTTTTGCACAGCAGTTTTTCAGCCGGGTCTTGTTTGACACCGAGGAAGGACAGGACGTTGGACTGGCCTATTTTAAAGAACGCGGTTTCCGCGAAGAAATCATCCGGAAATTCCAGCTGGGTTATTCCCCGGAGCAACGGGATGCGTTTACACGGGAAGCGATCGGGAAACAATACAATACGGAGTTACTGATCAAATCGGGACTGGTGGCCAACCGGAATGACCAGTTGATGGATAACTACCGGGGACGGGTCATTTTCCCGATCCATAACCATAGTGGAAAAGTGCTGGGTTTTGGTGCCCGGATACTGAAGACCAATGAAAAAGCGCCCAAGTATATCAATACCCCGGAGAACGAGATCTATATAAAAAGTAAAATTCTCTATGGTTCCTATTTTGCCCGCCAGGCCATTGATAAAGCGGACGAATGCCTGCTGGTGGAAGGATATACCGATGTGGTTTCCCTGCACCAGGCCGGTATTGAAAATGTGGTGGCCAGCGGGGGTACTTCCCTGACCCCCGACCAGTTAAGACTGATCCGGAAGTATACCAATAACCTGACGATTATTTATGACGGGGACTCGGCCGGGGTTAAAGCTGCTTTACGCGGACTTGACCTGGCCCTGGAAGAAGGGTTGAATGTAAAACTGGTATTGATTCCAGATAAAGAGGATCCGGATAGTTATGTTAACAAAGTCGGGGCAGCCTCCTTTACCCAGTTTATCCAGAAAAATAAAAAGGATTTTATTCTCTTCCAGCTGGAAGTGGCGTTGAAAGATGCGGGAGGTGATTCGCAGAAAAAATCAGAAGTGGTGAACCGGATGGCCGAGACCATTGCCCGGATCAATAAAGCCGAAGATTTTACCCGGCAACAGGATTATATCAAGCAATGTGCTGAATTGCTGAAAATCGATGAGGGTGGATTGCATGCACTGGTGAATAAATTCATCCGTGACCGGGTGACCAGCATGGAACGCAAACAACCTTTCGAGGAAGCAAAACAGTTTGAGGAAAATGCAAAGCAGGGAGAACAAACCAATTTTGATGAAGCAACGTTTAACCTGCTGTTCAAGGATGATCTGCAGGAACGGGAAGTAGCCAGGATCATCCTGGAGTACGGGATCAAAAAATATGACCAGGAAAAACTGATCGGGGAATATATCCTGCAGGAAATGGTGGATGAATCCCTGCTGGACAATAAAGACGTGATCCGTTTAATTGCTGTATTCAGGGAACTCCTGGAGAAAAACCCGGAGCAGGCCAGCCGGAGCTATTTTATTCATCACCCGGATTCGGGTCTTAGTGCCTTTGCCGTTTCCCTGCTTAATTTCCCCTATGAGGAAAGTGAACACTGGCGACGGGAATTCAGCCAGGCAGGTGGTTACCAGAAAAGCCTGTTTGAACAATCCTATGAGGATTTTATCCGGACGGTGGCACCGGAAAATGATGAACAGTTACTTCGTTTCCTGAAAATGGATGAAGATAAAACCAATGACCAGGTCGAATCCGCCGTGAATTACCTGAAGCTGCGCAAGATCAAACGGATGTTACTGGAAAACCAGCTGGACCTTGAAAAGGAACACACCCCGGAAGAGTTCAGTATGCTGCACCAGACCCATGAACACCTCAAACAAATGGAAATGGAACTGACCCGTAAAATGGGGGCGGTGATTATCCGGTGAGACCGTTTTTTTTCATCAGCAGGTCACTGTATGAAACCTCTGCCAGCTCATTTGCTTCAATTCCAAATGCTGTTAAATAATAATCACATTGTTCTTTCAGCTGAACCGCGTTCATATCAGGAGCTTCTTTATTACCGGCTTCAATTTCCACGAAAGAACCCAGGCCCGGTACTTCGTCAATATGGAACTTAACGTTCCGGATAAAATAGATTTCCCGGATTTTCTCCACGACCACTTTAATTCCATTGGCGCTGGTTAAGGCCTTTTTAAGCCCGGCGGCGTCCGGTACCTTTACCAATTGAAATGCCGACTCTTTAGGGCCCGCCTGGTCTGGCCGTTCATAGAAGATCAGGTTGTTCTCGATATTGCCTTCGCGGAGCTTCAGGCGGCCTTTAAATACATTAAAATAGGTATCCGTCTGGTGGTCCGTTCCTTTGAACTCCGCCCCGTTGGACAGCAGGTATTCCCTGACTTCAGCCGGGCGGCTGCAGCGGGCTTTAATTTCGACATTCAGGTGACTCATAAAAAGAAAAGGGCTGTATCTTTTTGGATACAGCCCTGGCTATTAAAAATTTTTATTATTCAGCTACAGCGGCTGATTGCCGTTTCCGGCTGGCCCCGTTATCTTCTCCCCGGTATTCTTCACAGCGGGTAAAGCGCATTGCGCTCCAGACATGATCCAGTTCCACCCGTTCAATGCTCGCATACCCATCGCAGGTCAGCCGGTTCCAGCTGCACTCCCTGTTCAGGTCTGTGACAATTTTAGAGGTGGTTTTGGGATAGGCTACCCAGAATTTAGAATCCGTTTTCAGGGAAGGCATTACATCCTTGAGAATCCCGTTCAGCTGATTTTCATTCACCGCAAATACCAGGGCAAAATCAATCTTCCGGCTTTTTAAAAGCGGGGTCATGTTTTTGGCGAAGGATAGCTTACTGAACTGTTTCTCGATGGAGGAGGGCAAGCCCTGAATTAAAAGAGTCTTTTCGTCTGCCAGTTGCAACTTTTCAAACACAGTTTGTGACATACTTAGAAGCTTTTTAAAAGGTTCCGGTCAATCCATACTTAAAAGATTGGCCGAGTTCTCAAAGCAGGGACTGCAAAGGTACTGATTAATATGTGTAATTTCTACATATATTTATATAAATATCCCTCCTGCAGTATGCATTCATACTTCAGGAGGGATATGAAATAACTTGATCTAAATCATTTACCCACAGGCTTGTATCTTGCCATCGCTTCGGGCATATACTTCTTGAGTTGTTCGATGCGGTGTTCTTCAGCCGGGTGTGTGCTCAGGAATTCGGGGGGCGACTGTCCGGCAGATGCTTTCTGCATTCTTTCCCAAAGGGCGATCGCCTCCTGGGGATTATAACCTGCCATTGCGGCGAAAATCAGGCCATAACGGTCAGCTTCCAGTTCATGTTTACGGCTAAATGGTAACAATACCCCAACCTGTGATCCGGCTCCATAAGCGCCCAGAAACAGGTTTTGTGTTTCCTGGGGTTTATTGGCGACCGCAACAGAAAGAGCCACGCCGCCTAATTGCTGCAGGATCCCCTGGCTCATCCGCTGGTTACCGTGTTGTAAAAGCGCATGGGAAACTTCATGGCCCATTACAGCCGCCAGCGCTGCTTCATTCTGGGTGATGGGAAGCAGACCTGTATATACCACGATCTTACCGCCGGGCATACACCAGGCATTGACTGTTTTATCATCTACCAGGTTGACTTCCCATTTATATCCGGCCAGGTCACTGGATTTGCCAATTTCAGTATAATACGATTCCACGGATTTTATGATCCGCTGCCCTACCCTGTTCACCATCTCTGCATCGCGGTTATTGGAACCTCCAACCACTTTATTGGTAGACAAAAACTGCTTGTATTCGGTTGTGGCCATGGTCTGCAGTTCGGATTCCGGCAGTAATTTCAGCTGTTTTTTCCCCGACAATGGGTTTGTTGAGCAGGAAAGTAACAGGCAGGATAATGCAAAACAGGCACTGATCTTTATTAACATGTGTGTGATTTTTAAGCAAAACTACTCAATCATTATACCAATCAGGTTACATGATTGAACATTTTATTTTCATGAAAGTTAAAAAAGAGTCGGGTTAATCGTTGTTCTGGCGGGCTTCCCGGCGGCGTTGCCGGCGACGATCACGGCCTTTCAGGATCGGCACTTTACTTTCATTGCCCCGTAGCAGGCGGCCGATATTTTTCTGGTGGGTTAATAATACCATCAGGGCGACCGCTATGGCAAAGACCCGGTAGACCGGATTGTCTACATTGAAAATAACCAGGATAAAGAAAGGGAAGGCAATACTGGCCAATATGGAACTCAGGGAAACAAAACGGGTCAGGTAAAGAACGAGTGAAAAAATACCAACACAGCTCAGGGCTGTCCAGGGCGAAATTCCCAGTACTAATCCAAAAAGGGTGGCAACACCCTTTCCGCCCCGGAAATCGGCCCAGATCGGGAAAATATGCCCTACCACCGCAGCCAGGCCTAGCCCGGTCTGGAGGTTCTGAAGGTTGACTTCACTATCCGCATATTCGGGTAATAATAAGGCCAGCTTGACAGCCACCACGCCTTTCAGCATATCGATGACCATGACAAAAGTGCCCCATTTTGACCCCAGCACCCGGTAGGTATTCGTAGCCCCGGCATTGCCACTGCCATAGTCCCTGATATCAATATTGAAAAAGGATTTGCTCACCCAAACAGAGGTGGGAACACTGCCAATCAGATAGGCGACAATAATCAGAAGGAGTTCATTCATAGAACCTTGCCATTATTTTGTCCGTAGCGGACAGAAACCAAAAATACACAAAAATCGGAATGTGGTAACAGTAATTTTACCTGTTGATAATATTGGGTTAACAGTTAAACAAAGGGAGGGGGAGAGATAGTTTGTAGTTAGTAGTTAGTAGCCTGCCTGCCGGCAGGCAGGTCAACAGCCCTTGTTAAGAAAGCAAAGCCAGTCTAAACCCTCTAAACCCTTCTCTCAACTCTCAACTCCAAACTCTCAACCCTCAACTCTCCATTGCCAGGCAAATCCAGTTATTTTTCACTTCTTTTCCAGTCAACCGGAGTGAAAGTGGGTTGGCCGCATTTACAATATCCTCTTCATCGGTGATCAGCAGACCACTCAGGAGCAATACTCCCCCATCATTCAGGGCATTTTTAAGATGTGCCAGGTTATCGAGAATTACATTCTTATTGATATTGGCCAAAATGATATCCGCCTTTTCTATGCCAGCGGCGTTGTCCGACTGATGGAGCCTGATCCGGCTGCACTGATTATGCTGGCAGTTTTCCGTGGCATTTTCAATGCTCCAGTCATCATAATCTATTCCGGTAATTTCAGCAGCTCCCATTTTTTCAGCCAGTATGGCCAGTACTCCTGTGCCGGTTCCAAAATCAACTACTTTTTTATTGTTGAAATCCAGCAGGCGCATCTGCCGCAACATCATAAAAGTGGTGGCATGATGGCCGGTGCCAAAACTCATTTTCGGGGTTATGACAATTTCAAATCCCACCCCATTTACCGGCTCATGAAATTCAGCTCTGATCGCTACAAAATCATCCACCGTTACTGGTTCAAAATTGGATTCCCATACGGCATTCCAGTTTTGACCTTCGATAACCTGTTCCGTAAAAGTAACGGCATGACTCGCTGCAATTTCGTTGACCCGGTCTTTTTTAAATAATGCTTCAGGAATAAAAGCTCTCAGTTCCTGTTCAGTTTCTTCAAATCCCTCAAACCCTTCTTCTGAAAGCTGGGCAATCAATACCTGCTGAAGTTCAGTATCTGCTACGGGAAATATTATTTCGATGTGGTTGGCCATAAGTAAAAAAGCCCCGGAAAATCCGGGGCTGTAAAGTTTTATTAGTTAGATGAACCTTCTTCCTGTGCCGGAGGTCTTTGCCCTTCGCGCGGTGCCTGATCCGGTTTAGGGATCAGCACTTTGCGGGAGAGTTTAAACTTACCGGATTTAGGATCTGTACCAATCAGTTTTACCTTCATCACATCACCTTCCCGGACGATACCTTCCAGTGTTTCCAGGCGCTTCCAGCTGATTTCACTGATATGCACCAGTCCCTGCTTACCCGGTAAAAATTCCACAAATGCGCCAAAGGGCATGATGGATTTAACCGTGGCTTCGTAGGTATCACCAACCTGGGGAACCGCAACAATACCTTTGATCCAGGATACCGCTTTCTCCACTCCGTCCTTGCTGGTACTGAAGATGCTGATCTCGCCTCTTCCGTTTACTTCTTCCAGGTTAATGGTAGTTCCGGTTTCACGCTGGATTTCCTGTATTACTTTACCACCGGGCCCGATCACAGCACCGATGAATTCCTTATCAATAAACAGTTTCACCATTCTCGGTGCATGTGGTTTCACTTCAGCCCTGGCAGCAGGGATGGTGTTATACATGGCATCGAGTATATGTAAACGGCCTCTTTTTGCCTGGTCGAGTGCTTGCTGCATCACTTCCATTTTAAGACCATCCACTTTGATATCCATCTGTACACCGCAGATACCATCACGGGTACCGGTTACTTTAAAGTCCATATCACCCAGGTGGTCTTCATCACCCAGGATATCGGTCAGGATGGCAAATTTGTCTGCTTTGGTGATCAGCCCCATGGCCACACCGGATACGTGTTTCGGAATACCGATACCTGCATCCATCAGTGCCAGTGAACCGGCGCAGACAGTAGCCATAGATGAAGATCCGTTTGACTCCAGGATATCACTGACCACGCGTACGGTGTAAGGGAAATCACCGGTGGGCATCATTTGCTTTAATGAACGCTGGGCCAGGTTACCATGTCCCACTTCCCGACGACTCTGACCGCGCATCATTTTGATTTCACCGGTAGAGAAAGGAGGGAAATTATAATGCAGGTAGAATTTGGAATCCACTGATTTGGCAGCGCTTTCAACCAGTAATTCATCTAAAGGAGTACCTAAAGTAACTGTTGTAAGTGACTGTGTTTCACCACGGGTAAAAAGTGCTGCTCCATGGGGAGAAGGGAGTACATCCACTTCCATATCCAGGGGACGAACAGTCTCGAGGTCACGCCCATCCAGCCGTACCCTTTCATTCAGGATCATATCCCTGATCACATCATACTGCAGGTCGTGGTAATAGGTTGAGGCCAGTTTCTTAGTCAGATCCGGCAGGCTCTCGCCTTCAGCCAGGTTGGCTTCTTTTTTCAGGTATTCTATCAGCTCCACTTTGATTGCATCAAAACGGTCGGTACGTTCATGTTTGCTGAGTCCGCCTTTGGCTACTTCATATACTTTTTGCTGTGCAAATTCGTATACTTTGGTTTTCAGGGCTTCATCTGTAGCGGGTTTGGTATACTCTCTTTTTGGTTTTGCACCGGCCATGTCACGCAGTTCTTCCTGGGCTTTCACCTGGATACGGATGGCATCATGTGCAATTTCAAGTGCTTTACAAAGATCAGCTTCACTGCATTCTTTGGCTTCCCCTTCCACCATCATCAGGTTCTTATCAGTGGCGGCGATCAGGAAATCCATGTCCGACTTTTCCATTTCACTGCGGGTGGGGTTTACCACAAACTGACCATTGATACGGGAAACCCGTACTTCAGAAATAATTTCCTTGATAGGTACATCAGAAACAGCCAGGGCTGCAGAAGCAGCGAGACAGGCCATTGAATCAGGCATGATCTCCGGGTCACTGGAGATCAGGGTCACCAGGACCTGTACTTCACATAAATAATCTTCCGGGAAAAGCGGACGCAGGGCGCGGTCGATCAGGCGGCTGGTCAGCACTTCATAGTCATTCAGTTTTGCTTCTCTTTTGAAGAAGGAACCGGGTATACGTCCGGCAGCAGCAAATTTTTCCTGGTAGTCTACAGACAGCGGGAAAAAACTCTGTCCTTCTTTCGGTTCTTTATTGGCACAAACAGTGGCCAGGATCATACAGTTGCCCATGGACACGGTCACGGCTCCATCGGCCTGGCGGGCCAGGCGGCCGGTTTCAATCGTTACTTCGCGGCCACCGCCAATATCGAAGGTTTTACGAATCTTTTGTTGTAACATTTTTTTCAATTTTAGGGCGTTGCACCCTGTGAAGAATTTGAGCAGGATCAGACTAAACTGTTATACTGGCTGACCATTCATGTCTCCGGCTGAATCCCCGGGATCCACCCGAATACCACTAAAAATGGAAGGGTATAAAAACAGTTATTCCCAACATCCGGAAGACATTGGGAATAGTATTATAAAACTTGCTTTTCTTTCAGAAAGAAAACTTCAGGTTTAAAGACTCTTCCCAAGTCCCTTAAGGGAGTCAGGGGACAGGCCTTATTTCCTGATACCAAGTTTCTCAATCAGCTGGCGGTAACCAGTCAGGTTTTGTTTCTGCAGGTAATTCAGTAAACGTTTACGTTTACCAACCAGCTGCATCAGACCGCGGTGAGTAGAGAAATCTTTTTTGTTTTGCTGGAGATGTCCACTGATCTGGCTGATACGTTCAGTCAGGAGGGCGATTTGACCTTCAATGGATCCGGTGTTCTTGGCAGAACCCGCAAAGGTGGTTAAAACGGTAGCTTTTTTTTCTTTAGTTAAAGGCATCTTTTTAATTTTTAAATTTCATCCGATTTTGCATCTTGTATTAAGGCGGCAAAGGTAAGACTGATTCTGCGAACAGCAAAGGGTTTCCCCGCCTTTTTTTACCCTCGTTTTTCCCTCCCTCCCTCCTGATTATCAGCCTATAACTTACTTTTGCCCCCATGGAAGAATTATCCCAGGACACCCGTAACATTCTGGGGCTTCAATTACCCACCGATCCGCGTTGGGTCAACCTGGCTGAAAAATCGCTGGAAGAAGTCCTGACCGACCACGCTTACTGTGAACAGAAAGCCGCCACTTCCTGTATTTCACTCATTCAACGATACAGCAGCCGGGAAAAACTGGTAGCTGAACTCTCCCCGATCGTTACGGAAGAGTGGGGTCATTTCAGGATGGTACTGTCCGAACTGAAGAAAAGAGACCTGAAACTGGGCAAACAGCGAAAAGATGAATATGTGAATGCCCTGATCAGTTTCCAGCAGAAAGGCGGGGACAGTGAGGGCCGGATGCTGGATCAGTTACTCACCATGGCCCTGATTGAAGCCCGGAGCTGTGAACGGTTTAAACGGCTCAGTGAAGGGTTAAGCGATCCGTATATGCAGAAATTCTATCGCCGGTTTATGGAAAGCGAGGCCGGTCATTATACCCTGTTTATCGAATTGGCGGAAACCTATATCAGCAGGGAAAGAGTCCGGAACCGCTGGAAAGAATGGCTGGACTATGAAGCGGCCGTCATGCAATCGATCGATATCCGTGGCGACCGGATTCACTGAGTCAGTTCCGGTACCACCCTTAATTTACCGCAATCGTTTGTAGTTAATTTGAAAGCTGTGATGAATTAATTTCATCCTGAATATGTATGCACAATCCTGCCAGGAAGCAGTAAACGCTTTTGCCTCACCCGGTCAACAGTTCAGGGTGGAACCAGTTACAGGCGGGCTGATCAATCATTCTTTCAAAATCACTGATCCGCTCACGGGGCAGGCTTTTCTCCTGCAGCAAATCAACCAGCAGGTATTCCCTGCCCCGGAAAAGATCCAGGAAAATTACCTGTTACTCCAGCAATACATCCGGGAACAGCAGATTCCTTTTTTTATCCCGGAACTGATTTTATTTCCGGGTAACCGGTCCTTGTATACAGATGGGCAGCAACAATGCTGGCGGATTTTTTCCTTTATTGAAAAAACAAGGATGGTCTCCTGTACCGGGAACAGGCAGCAGGCATCCGATGTGGCAGAAACCTTTGCCCGGCTGACTGCCACTTTCCATAAAATGGATTGTCGTAAACTTCATATCACGATTCCCGGATTTCATCATGTTCGCAACCGGTATACGCAGTTTACTGCTGCTCTTCAAAAGGCCGGTCCTGAACGGGCTGAAAAATCAGCTGAACTCATACAGGGCTTAATCAACCGGGAAAGGTATGCCCGGTTGTTTGACCATTTCACGGGTTCGCCCGATTTCCCTTTCCGGGTGATGCACCATGATGCGAAAATCAGTAATGTATTGTTTGATGACTCAACCGGAAAAGTGGTTTGCCCGGTTGATTTTGATACCGTGATGCCCGGCTATTTCTTTTCTGATCTCGGTGACATGATCCGTTCCATGGCCGGTTCGGCTGACGAAAACAGTACCCGGTATGAGGAACTGGTGATCAGACCGGAGATCTATGAGGCCATAATTTCGGGCTATACCCGGGGTATGAACGATTTCCTGACCAGGGCTGAACAGAACTATTTACATGCTTCCGGATTGCTGCTGATCTATATGCAGGCCCTGCGTTTCCTGGCCGATTACCTGCAGGATGATATTTATTACCGGATCAGTTACCCCGGTCAGAACTATGACCGGGCCAAAAACCAGTTTGTTTTATTAAACAGACTTGAGGAATTCCTGGCAGATACCTATAAATTTACATGCTGATCTTCCGCACCGGATCAACGAACCTCATAATTTAGCGTATGCCACTACAAAAAGCATTTTGCTTCTCCTCCGCTTCGGGCCAGGATGTATTCCTGTTTACACTCCGTAATGCAGCAGGTACAGAAGCCCGGATCACCAATTACGGCGGTATCATCACATCCTTCTCTGTTCCGGCAGCTGACGGGCTTCGCAATGACATTGTGCTGGGCTTTGATAAAGTGGAAGACTACCTGTCCCCCTCCTACCTCGAACACTATCCGTATTTTGGGTGTGTGGTGGGCCGCTCCGCCAACCGGATCAAAGACGCCGCCTTTGAAATTGATGGAAAGAATTACCAGGTAACTGCCAATTTCGGGAAGAACCAGTTACATGGCGGTAAAGAAGGGTTTGATAAAAAAATCTGGTCAGTGACCGGTTATGGTGAATTTCCCAACCCCTGGGTGGAACTGAAATATTCAAGCCCTGATGGTGAAGAGGGTTTCCCGGGTAACCTGGATGTATGGATCCGGTATGAACTCACCGAAGAAAATGAACTGAGCTATACATTTACGGCCACTACTGATAAAACCACGGTTGTCAACCTCACCCACCATGGGTATTTCAATCTCAACAACGGGCAGGGTGATATAAAAGAATATGAACTGAAAATCTACGGATCCCAGGTGCTGGAACAGGATGAAGAACTCTGTACAAATGGCCAAGTACTATCCGTAAAAGATACAGTGTTTGATTTCCGGAGTTTTATAAAAATCGGTGACCGTCTTCAGCAGGTGCCGGAATTTGACAAGAGCTATGTAGTGGATAAAAATAATGACCCTGCCGGCCTGGCCCTGATGGCCGAAGCCCGTTGCGCGGCCTCACAACTCCTGCTGCAGGTCTATGCCACAGATCCGGTTGTCCATTTTTATACCGGTAAATGGATTCCTGAAATGACCGGGAAGAACAATACACACTATGGCGCTTTCTCCGGCTTTTGCCTGGAAACCCAGATCCATCCCAATGCCGTGAATATTCCCCATTTCCCGTCGATGGTTTTAAGACCCGGGGAAGAGTACAAGAGTAAGACCGTTTATAAGTTGATTGGATGAGCGTTGAGAGTTTGGGGTTGAGGGAGTTTGAAAGAGGAAGAGGTTGAAAGAAGGGTTTAGAAGGCCTGCCTGCCAGCTGCTGCCTTTTTTTACATTCCTGTCCCGAAAAAATCCATTTCTTCCTGCAGATTCAGGAACGGGTATTTCTCCATCAGTGTTTTCGTTTTTTCAAGATGATCCGCTAAAAATTTGCGGTGGGCATTGGTATCCGGCTGAAAGGCTTTATGCCTGCGGGCAATAATTATTTTTTTTACTTCCTGCATCAGCAAACGGGATGCTTCATCAATACAACTGCCGGCAAATTTTTCCAATACAAATTCCGTAGCCGGATAATTGGGATGAACCAGGTCGATATCATAAAAACGGTAATCACGCAACACATCAATCACCAGTTCATAGGCCGGGAAATAATGGATAGAATCCGTATAAGAACAAAGCCGGTGCACCGCTTCAATCAGCCGGGCTTTGCTCCGGTTATTCTCCACCACCCCATCCCGGATATGCCGCACCGGGCTAATGGTGAAAATGATCCGGAGCCCAGTGTTAAATTTCCTGAGCCGGCTGATCGTTGTATCCAGCAAGGAATTGATCTCCCCGATCTCCAGCATTTCTTTATTGAACCAGCTGGCCGGGGCCCGGTGACAATTCGCCACCCCGCTGTTTATTTCAGCAGAAGCCAGGCTGGCCCCTGCTGTCAGCCGGTAAGTGTATGAAGAACCCAGGGTGATTATCAGCCAATCTGCTTTTTTTAAGAAATCATGTGCTCCTTGTCTTGCTGTATTCATTCTTTGAAGCACTTCCGTAATATCTGTTCCCGAAAAACGGGAATGATGCATCCAGCTATGCCAGACTTCATTTAACTGAAATAAGTCATTCTCCCTGAGATCCCTGTTTTCCATATACCAGTCCAGGCTCCGGCACACACTATCCGGCCCGAATAAAATACCGTTGGGGTTTTGCAGCATTTTGAATTTCAGTTCGCCGAGTGCATGGCCGATATGTTCTGTAAAACAGGAGCCGATCAGCATTAACTTATCTGTGTACCTGATTGGTTCCGGGATTTTTTTCAACTCGATATCCAGCATGAAATCCATCGTCAGTGTTTAAAAAGTTCAACGGCCATTTGAATACTTCGTTCCAGTTTATCTGTATCCATGGGCGGTAATAAATTTCTTTCCCGGAAATAAGCGATCATCCGTTCACTGTCCATATTTCCTACCAGGTCATCATTGGCCATCGGGCAGCCCCCGATGCCTTTGAGAGCGCCGTCAAAACGTTTGCAGCCTGCTTTTACAGCGGCATCCAGTTTTTCCTGCCAGTTTTGCGGAGTGGAATGCAGGTGCACCCCGATCTCAGTGCCGGGAAGCAATTCAACCAGGTAACGGGTCATGGAATAGACCTGGGCGGGTGTGGCCAGTCCAACCGTATCGGCCAGTGAAATAATTCCGATATCCATACCTACCAGCCGGTTTACCCATTCAAAAACCTGTTCTTCATCATACGGATCACCATACGGGTTACCAAACCCCATGGAAATATAGATCACCAGTTCTTTCCCGGTCTTTACACAGAGCTCCTGTATTTCTTCTACCCGGATCAGTGATTCAGCGATTGAACTATTGGTATTGCGCTGCTGAAAAGTTTCGGATACTGAAAAAGGGAAACCCAGGTAACTGATCTGGTCATAGGCCACCGCTTCTTGTGCCCCCCGCAGGTTGGCCACAATGGCCAGCAGACGGGTGCTGGTTTGGGAAAGATCCAGCAGCTGCAGTACTTCCCGGGTATCCGCCATTTGTGGAATGGCTTTGGGGGAAACAAAACTGCCAAAATCAATACTGTCGAAACCGGCCTGTAATAGCAGGTTGATATACGCCGCTTTCTGCACCGCCGGAATGGGTGTTTTCCAGCCCTGCATGGCGTCACGCGGACATTCAATCAGTTTTATAAAATTCGGGGGCATATGCGAAGTTAAGGTCGCCGGCCTATTACTTCGACAGGCTGTGTACCTTATCCCGGAGTGCATTGAAAAAGCGGTTCCGGTCTTTCTCGCCGGTTTTGCTGATCAGCGTGGACCGGCTCAGCAGTGTATTGAACGATTCCATGACTTTATCCCGGAAACGGGTATCCCTGGTAAATAAATAATGGAAAACGCTGTAGGTAACCATGGTCAGGCTGTTGCTATCCAGGTATATCACCATATTGTTACTGCCCAGGATGATTTCATTCACATAAAACTGGATCGGTGCCCGGTAAGCTACTTCACTGGCACCCGGTAAAAACTTAACTCCTTTTTCTGCCTGCAGATCCAGGTGATCGATCATTTGCTGAAAGGATTCCAGGACCCGGTCATATTCTTTTTTTGAACTGAAATTGCCGGCTTCTTTATAATATACAAGCTGGTTGATCGTACTCTGCAGACTTTCCAGGTTCCAGAGTTCCACACAAGGTATCCGGTTGAATTCATCCAGGACTTTCTGCCCGAGCTGAAAACATTCGTGATAAGGGAATTCTTCGTAGGAGAAACTTTTATTCCGGAGTTTTTCCTGGTTATTGATGGTTTTGGACCAGAAAAAGGTTTTAAAGGCAGCCATTTCAGGGAACAGGAAAAAATTCCAGATAGTGGATTCCTTGCAGAGATAATACATCTCTCTTTTTTCAAATGAATTGAAATAATGGAACTGCCGGAGCATTCCTTTCAGGTAATCCTCAAATTCAGGGGATGATCCGTTTAAACCGGGAGCATCAAACAAAATGGAATCAGTCTCTAACTGGAGCAGTTTATCGAGTGACAACCGGTATTTCTCACAAATGATCTTTAATTCAGTCAGGGTAATAGGTTTCTCTCCCCTGATGCGGCGGTACACACTATCAGTACTCAGGTTCAGTAATTCACATAACTCATCCACCAGGGAAAGATGAACCGGAAGGTTCTCTTTAAGATGCTGAAACAATTGTTGTTGCAGTTCTATGGTTTCCATTACAAAAGAAATATACGGAAAATCCGTAATAACTAATCTGAGATTACGGATATCTGCAACAAAAATACCGGGCAGGCAGCCCGTTACGGATTTCACTATTCCTTTTTTCCAGGAATTTCTAATCCCTCTTGAATCCTGCTTTTTCCCCGGGGAAGTCCGCTGAAACCAATTAGCAATGCCCTCATTCGTAGCTGACATTTATAGTACAAACCATTGCGCAACCATTCAACCCACTACAATGAACCGCCAACTTATCATCTCCCTCGCATTTTGTATCAGCCTGCCTGTGACTGATGGGTTTTGCCAGCAGGAAGCAGGGAATACTGCAACTGATCAGCAGCAGGTCATACAAAAAAAGAAAATGAATTTTTTTATAGTCAGTAAACGCAAAAAAGGGAAACTGGACCTGGCTACCCGCTACAATGTACTGCGTTCTAAATTCAAGGCGTTTTTCTGCCGGAAACAGTTGGTGGCCATTGTTGCCAGTGACACCAGGCAGGCCTGCGACAAAATCAGTCAGAAACTGGGAAAGAATGACGCCAGCCTGGGAACAATATGGTTTGATTCACACGGCATGTATAAAAAAGGGTACTCCCTGTTTTTTATAGGGAAGGACGAGATCAGTTATATTTCATTGAAAGACAGTGTCCTGATTTCTAATTTTGAAAAATTATCTCCTTTTGCTGATCCCAATACCCGGCTGGTGATCGGTTCCTGCTATGGCGGAGCTACCTATAACCGGTCCTCCATAGATTATAAAGACACCACCCGGATGAACGGGGATTCCCTGATGATTGCCATTGGTAATATAATCCGGAACGGGAAAATATATGCTTCCGAAAGCTGGGTGATGACCAAGCCAGGGCTTTTCCGCCGCAGACCTTCAGTAGGCGGATTCCCCGGCCGGAAATTATTCAGGGATGTATGCTATGAACCTGCCTGGAAAAATATGGGTGTCTGGAACCAATATGATGCCGGGATCGGGACAATCAGCAAGAGTAACCCGGTATCCCTCGACCGTTATGGCAATCTTATCGTACGGGGTATTCCATATGAACATGAGCGGTCCTTTAAAAAAAGTTATCATAAAAAATTAACCCGGCTCCAGTCTAATCTTTATAAATAAAAAAATACAGTAGTTACAAAATCAGGGGAAATCCAGTTTAATTCACAGAACTTTAAAAAAGCCAAACCTTACAGGTATGAAAAAATATTTCATTCTCCTGTTCTTAGCCGGGATGACCATCCGCCTGGAGGCGCAAAATACAGGTAGAAAATTTATCAGCGTGGCCGTACTGAATACCCAGACCGATCTGCCATTTTCAAAATTTACGGGAATGTTTTATAAAGCTTTCCACCCGGGTATAGAGTTCAGCTATGGAAAAAATTTCAAGGTTAAACCCAGGCATGACTGGTACTATGATTTCAGGCTGGCCTATTTCTACCACCGGTTTGTTCAACATGGGATACCCGTTTACAGCAACCTGGGGTACCGGTATAAATTTAAATCCCCCTTTTCGTTGTCCGCAGAGGCAGGAGCAGGTTATCTCCATTCCATTCCAGCCACGGCCAAACTCCGGCTGAATGAGAATGGGGACTATGTAAATGATAAAGGGATTGGCCGGGTGCAGGTGAATGTTTGTTTCGGTATTGGTGCCGGGTACCTGTTGAGGCCTTCCTCCCCTTCCTCCCTGAAACTTTTCATTAATTACCAGCAACGGCTGCAATTGCCCTTTGTCAGATCCTATGTGCCCATACTTCCTTACAACAGTTTCCTGATCGGCCTCTCAAAACCTGTTCACCGGAAAAGTAAATAACCCTTCAACTATTGTTATGAAAAAAATATTTATCGGGTTGTTCCTCATCGGATTTACCGCATTCAGTTGCCGGAAAGCACAGATCCGCCCGACCAGCACGATTGGCGTATCGTCTCCGTGGACAGACAGCAGCAGCCGCCATCCGAAGAATACGGCCTTCAGTCAACTGCTGGACAAGTATAAAAAGAAAGGATTGCCTGGTATTTCCTTACTGGTCCGTGATGCGTCCGGTACCTGGACGGGAGCGGTGGGTAAAGCAGATCTGTCGAATGATATTGATTTTGTTCCGGGAACTGTTTCGAAAGCAGCCAGTATTACCAAGCTATTTATCGGCACGCTGGTATTCCGGCTGATGGAGGATTCAGTCCATACAGGGCTCGGGTATACGGCCCTTCAACGCAAGGTAAATGAATGGCTGCCCGCCCGTGTTACCAATAAACTCGCCAATGGAAATGTGATCACATTGGGACAATGCATGAAACATGAGACTGGTATCCCGGACCTGATCAGTGAGGACCGGTTCTACCTGGCTGTATTAAATAACCCGAATAAGAAATGGGAACCGGAGGAATTGCTGGAATATATTTATGACAAACCGGCTGAGTTCGCCGCTGGTGATACTGCGGTCTATTCCAATACCAATACGGTGTTAGTCACTATGATCATTGAAGCCCAGACCGGGAAAAAACATGCGCAGTTGCTGCATGACTATGTATTAAAACCACTGGGGCTGAACAACACCTTTTATCAGCCGCATGATGTACTTCCCGCTTACACCGCGCAGGGATATTATGATCTGTATAACAACGGAAGTATTGTGAATGTATCCAACCTGGTTACCGGTAGTGGCAATGGATACGGGGGGCTCTACAGCAATATATACGACCTCTATGCTTTTATGGATGCGATGTTTATCCGGGGTAACTTCCTGCTACCCTCTTCCATGGCCATTATGAAAACATGGGGAAAGAAAGACGATACCAATTATTATGGTTATGGAATCCAGCAGTCCTATATCCGGGGAAATGATTTTGGAATCGGGCATAAAGGCAGGGACCTTGGCTATTCGGCGAATGCTTTTTATTTCCCGTCAAAGGGGGTGACACATATATTTTTTGTGAATTACGGGACTGATGCCGACAGCGGGCTGAAAGATATCTTTTTTGAATTCGTGGATGAGCTGGTGACCCTGAGCCTGCAATGATCAGGCCTTCATCCGTTGTTTCATGGCTTCATACAGGATCATTCCGGTGGCCACCGATACGTTCAGGCTTTCGAAATCCCCTTTCATGGGGATTTTTATTTTCTCATCACAGATCTTCATCAGGGCCGGGTAGACTCCTTTCTCCTCACTGCCCAGTACAATGGCACAGGGTATGGTAAAATCAATATCACTGATCGTTTTTTCAGCGGTCATTTCACTGGCAAAAACAAGGATGCCATTCAGGTGCAGTTCATCTACGGCTTTCATGAGGCTGTTGACCCGGCAAACCGGCATTTTTTCCAAGGCACCGGCTGAAGTCAGGATAGCGTCTTCATTCAAGGCACCCACTCCTTTGTCAGGTATAATGATGGCCTGAACACCTGTACAGAGGGCTGTACGGGCTATACCGCCGATATTGCGGATATCCGTTATGCCATCGAGGATCAGGAATAAAGGGGCTTCACCGCTCTCCATCACAAAGGAAATCACATCCTGCAGAGACTGGTACTGTACTTTGGCAATCAGCGCCACACATCCTTCATGCCCGGTAATATTGAAACTGTTGAGTTTGGCTGCCGGGACATAGTTAATGGGTACACCTGCCTGTGAGGCCAGGTGTTTGAGTTCCCGGATATCAGTGCCCTGGGCCATGGTATCCAGGTAAATCCTGTCCAGTTGTAATCCGTTCTGTAATGCGTCCATCACGGCCGGACGGCCAATGACCAGGGAGCTCTTTTTAGGGCGCTGCGGTTGCCTGAAATTTTTCACCAGGTAAAAGTAAGTTTTTTGATCCGGGCAATAAAAAACCCTGAAAGGAAATCGCTCTTCCAGGGTTTTTTGATCACGCTGATCTGATTATTTAATGCCAAACGCTTTTTTCACTTTGTTTACATAATCCAGCTTTTCCCAGGTAAACAGTTCCACTTTGCGGGTTACTGATTTGCCATCAGGGGATGTAAAGGTTTTTTCCACCACCTGGGGAAGACGGCCCATATGACCATACGCGGCAGTTTCGCTGTAAATAGGATTACGCAGTTTCAGGCGTTGTTCGATAAAGTAAGGGCGCATATCGAAAACAGATTCCACGATTTTACCAATTTCACCGTCATTCAGCCCGACATTGGCAGTCCCATATGTGTTTACGTTGATGCTGGTGGGTTTTGCTACTCCGATAGCGTAAGATACCTGTACCAGGACTTCGCTGGCCACACCGGCCGCCACGAGGTTCTTGGCAATATGACGGGTGGCATAAGCGGCAGAACGGTCAACCTTGGAAGGATCTTTACCACTGAATGCTCCTCCGCCATGGGCACCTTTTCCACCATAGGTGTCAACGATGATTTTCCGGCCGGTCAGACCTGTATCACCGTGCGGCCCACCGATTACAAACTTACCAGTGGGGTTAACGTGGTATTTAATATCGCTGTTGAACAGTTTCGCGTATTTCTTATATTTTGTTTTCATGCGGGGCACCAGGATATTGATCACATCATTCTTGATCCGGGCCAGCATTTTATTTTCGGTATCAAAGTCATCGTGCTGGGTGGAAATCACGATCGCGTCAATCCGTACCGGTTTGTTATTATCATCATATTCCAGGGTTACCTGGCTTTTGGCATCCGGGCGGAGATAAGGCATCTTGGAATTCTTCTCCCGGCGAATGGCCGCCAGTTCGATCAGCAGGTTATGGGCCAGGTCGAGTGCAAGCGGCATATAATGCTCGGTTTCGTTGGTGGCATACCCAAACATCATCCCCTGGTCACCGGCACCCTGTTCTTCTTTTTTCTTGCGGTCAACACCCTGGTTGATATCAGCAGACTGTTCATGAATCGCGGATAAAACACCACAGCTGCTGGCTTCAAACATATACTCGCTTTTTGTATACCCGATTTTCCGGATCACGCCACGGGCTATTTCCTGTACATCCAGGTAAGCTTTTGATTTCACTTCACCGGCAAGAACAACCTGCCCGGTGGTAACCAGTGTTTCACAGGCAACTTTTGACTGGGGGTCAAAAGCCAGGAAGTTGTCGATCAGGGCATCAGAAATCTGGTCGGCCACTTTATCGGGGTGACCTTCACTTACGGACTCGGATGTAAATAAATAAGGCATGATTTATTGTTTTTAAGGACGCAAAGATAAGGGCAGCAACAGAATGAACAAAGCCCTTCCCGGTGAAAGGAAGGACTTTTAAACATATCTTGATAACTCTTTAGAGTTTTGAATAGACCAGCCGTAACCTCAGGCGTTTTGCCGGATTCACGTAACTGCCACCAGCGAGCACCACCCGGCCATTAGCGGGCTGGTCGGTGACATAAATCTGGTTTATTCCTCCAAATAACGGTGAGAATATAAAGGTTCTGACCGGAGTATAGATCCGCAGTTTGTAGTTCGCAGTTCGCTTCGTCACCATACTCTGTACATACCGGGAAATATTGAACCGGAATGTGCTGTCGGATTTGCGCAGACCTCCAAACGAAGTTATATCATAGGTATAATTCGAAATATTGTTCGAAAGACCCATATCATTATCAAAACTAAGCACTGAATCCCCGGTTGCACTTACCCGGTCAAGGAATAAGGCCTGTTGCTGGGTAAAAATATTATCCTGGGCTGTGCGGATCGGGGTGGCAATGATTTCAGCCCGGTGGATCACTGAATTCCGGAATGTATCCAGGGCCGGAATACGGAGTAACCCATATGAACCCGGTGTGCTTTGCAGGTAAAGCAGGTCATCATTCGCCCCTGCATTGGCCAGGTAATTGTTCCAGCCTCCGGCGGGGGTACGTTTAATGATATTGGCCTGTCCGCCGGTGGTATGCATGAAATCCACAGAGGTGGTATCAATCACCCCGTTTTTCCTGACCTGGAAATAGAAAGTCAGTTTGGTTTTCGCATTATCCGAAGGAATGAAATAAGCCAGGGCACTTCCCGTATTATCTGCTTTAATGGCCAGTCCGCGGAAAAGTGTTTTAAAGATAGAATCTGACCGGTAGGCGCCATTCGACGTATTGGTTGTATCGTAATTTTTAAAACGGGTGCCCAGCTGGGTGGTCAGCGGAATCCGCAGCACATTCGCCAGTTTTGTGGTATCCCGTTTACGGATATGAAGGATCGTGTCATCCAGGTTTTTGATCTGGAATGATTTTGACCCCAGTTCACCCCCGGTGGTCAGTAAATCAGGCTGGTTATATTTAAAAAGCGTGGTGTCATTTAAGCCGGATGCCTGGGCTACTTCGAAGACCCGAACAGTCTGGATGCTGTTTGTATCGCCGTAATAACTGTCGTAAGCCAGTGATAAAACAACTGAGTCAATCGCCACTACAGAGTCCTTGTTATAGAAAGGGTGTACCAGCAGGTTGGAATAGCTGACATTGAAATAGGAATCGCCCTTGGTGGTGCCAAATTCGGGGTCATTGCTGAGATACCCGAGGGCATGAAGGTCAGTATAATACACTTTATTGGTATCGTTATACAGCTTATTGTCTGACTCGATATCCAGGAACGCTTCAAAGGTGTTGATATTGTCAATCGGCGGGATCAGCCCGCTGCCCAGTTCTGTGGCATCATTGATCTTCCGGCAGGCTGAAAACAGAATAGCAACCGCGGAAACGATTGCTATGGCCGAACATGCTTTTTTAGTATACTTCACAAAGAAATTTTATAATCGGGGTTAGTGATTTTTATTTACCTGCAAGGTCGCTATACAGTTGTAAATAGTCTGTTAAATCTCCTTCCGGGTTATACGGCAGGGTTTTCTTACCACGAACCTTGGTAAATTCATCCAGCAGTTTTTTGTCAATTTTTTCTGCCCCGAAAGTGATGGCATCAGAGAAACTGGCGCCCCCGCGCTGCATGGCGGTATTGGTACCTTCCTTAAAGACTTCCAGGTCTTTTTCCTTTAGGCTGGCATGGATCAGCGCTTTTTTGATCAGCCCGCTGCCCAGTTTTTCCTTAAACGTATTCTGGCCAATCGTGTAGACGATCTTACTATGGGCAAAAACGGGTTCTTTCTTATATACCGTCTTGAGAAATGCCGGGATCAGACCTGTCATCCATCCGCTGCAATGGATGATATCCGGAGGCCAGCCGAATTTTTTTACTGTTTCAAGGGCCCCTTTGCAGAAAAAGACAGTGCGGAGATCATTATCGTCATACCATTTTTCCTGCTCATCATGGAACACAAACTTGCGTTTAAAGAGTTCCTCATTATCCAGGAAATAGACCTGTAACCGGGCACTGGGCAATGAGGCCACTTTGATCTGGAGCGGCATGTCATCGTTGTCCACCGACACATTAATACCGGATAACCGGACTACTTCATGGAGGCGGTGACGGCGCTCGTTGATGATGCCAAACCGGGGCATGATGCAACGGACTTCAAAATTGTTGTCATTGGCCTTGATCGCGAGTTTATTCACGATTTCAGAAAACTCTGTCAACTCCAGGTAGGGTGACATTTCGTTCGCGATAAATAAAATTCTTTTCTTTGCTGACATGTGCGTCCTTTTTTGGTACCGGGTTAAGGCGGGAAACAAACCCGCTGTCGCCCACTACAATCGCCTAAAGGCGGGCAAAGGTAACAAATTTAGACCGAATTTGATTTTTAAAAGCACTTCAGACCTCAAACACTACCAGACTATGATTTTATATAAAAAAGCCGCTGATCTCCGTAAACATCTTGATGATCAGTCAAAATCAGGAAAAAAAACCGGATTTGTGCCTACGATGGGTGCACTGCATGATGGTCATTTATCCCTGATCCGTATTTCAAAAAAGGCAACTGATCTGACTGTTTGCAGCATTTTTGTCAATCCCACCCAGTTCAATGATCCCGCGGATTTTGAAAAATACCCGATCAGTACTGACGCTGATATCGCCCTCTTATTAACAGCGGGCTGCGACATCCTTTTTTTACCGGATGTGAAAGAAATGTACCCGGAAGGGTTAACACCCACCCGCCATTATGACCTGGGCACCATGGAAAACCTGCTGGAAGGTCAATTCAGGCCGGGTCATTTTCAGGGTGTATGCCAGGTGGTACACCGGCTGATGGACCAGGTACAACCCGATCAGCTTTTCCTGGGTCAGAAAGATTACCAGCAATGCATGGTGATCAACCGGCTCCTCCACCTGACCGGTTTTGATAAAAAAACAAAGCTCCGGGTATGCCCCACCCTGCGGGAACCGGATGGACTGGCCATGAGCAGCCGAAACCGGAGACTGAATGAATCAAACCGTATCACCGCTGCCAGGATTTACAGGGTGCTCAATGATATAAAGGAACAGTTACAGCCCGGGGATATATCTCTGCTTAAAAAGGCTGCAATGACTCAGCTTCAGGAGGCCGGCTTCCGTACGGACTACCTGGAACTGGCGGATGCGAATACCCTTCAGCCGGTTCAAAGCTGGAATGGACATCAAAAGCTGGTAGCCCTTGTTGCTGCTTTTCTCGGACCTGTCAGACTGATTGATAACCTTCCTTTAAATTAGGCCGTCTTACTGCACATTGTTTTGTTTTTCAGTTTCATCGCTTTACTTTCGGGGAGAGATGAATAAAAATGTCCGGACCATATTTCAATACCTTCTTTTTCTCGGTGTGGGTATTTTCTTTGCCTGGCTTTCGCTGAAGAACCTGGATAAAGAAAAAACGGAACAAATAAAAATGGCTTTCCGGAATGCCCGGCATTGGCTGGCGGTACCCGTTTTCCTGATCCTGATCGGCAGTCATTGGGTGAGGGCAATCCGCTGGAGACTGCTGATGGAACCGATGGGATATATGCCAACGCGGCTCAATTCATTTTTTGCAGTGATGATCGGTTACCTGGTGAATATGGGGGTACCCCGCCTGGGCGAAATCGTGAAATGTACCGTACTGGCGCGGTATGAAAAAATACCCGCGGATAAGCTGGTCGGCACCATTATCCTGGAACGGATGATCGATGCTATGACCTTATTGGTGGTATTCGGCCTCACGATCCTCCTTCAGCCACAGCTGTATTCCCAGATACTGGATGCCTTTTTTAACGCACCGGAAGCAACCGGAGAAAAGAAAATTTCCACCCTCCTGGTGACCGCCATTATCGCAGGGGCTTTTTTGCTCCTGGTTGGTTTATGGATGCTGATCCGTAAAAAAACGGTCAAGGACCTGCAGGCCATCTTTCTCAAAATTTACCGTAGCGTCATCCAGGGGATCAGCACCATCCGGCACCTGAAAAAAAGAGGACGTTTCCTGTTTTATACATTTCTGCTCTGGGGCTTTTACCTGGCCGGTGGGTATATTGGTTTTATGGCCTTCCGGGAAACAGAAATTTATGGCGTCAGGGAAGCTTTTACCATATTATCCGCAGGCAGTATCGGGATGATTGCCTCGCCCGGAGGCATTGGCGCTTATGCGTACCTGATAGAAAAGACCATGGAGTTATATGGACTCAGTTATACCATTGCGCTTGCCTTTGGATGGATCCTCTGGCTGGCACAAACCAGCGTGATCCTTATCGGAGGAATCCTTAGTTTTGGCGCCTTACCTTATTTTAATAAAAAATCAAAACCGTGAACAGGGCCGATTTAATACCTCAGAAAATACTGACACGTGATCTGGCCATACAGCAGGTGGCCCAATGGAAACTGATGGGAAAAAAAATCGCCTTTACCAATGGGGTTTTTGATATCCTGCACCCCGGTCATATTTTTTCATTATCGGAAGCAGCCAGGGAAGGTGATTACCTGGTGGTGGGGTTGAATGCCGATGCCTCAGTAAAGAGACTGAAAGGGGAAAGCCGGCCGGTAAACAACCAGGAGTCCAGGGCACTATTGCTGGCTTCCTTGCTGATGGTTGATGCGGTAGTGATCTTTGAGGAAGACACCCCGCTTGAACTGATCAGCGCGATTCTTCCGGATGTGATTGTTAAAGGAGGGGATTATACCGTGGAACAGGTAGCGGGTGGCAAAGAAGTAATTGCCAATGGCGGACGGGTGGTGATCAATCCGATCCTGGCCGGGTTTTCCACTACCTCCATTATCGCCAGGATGAAAGAACAATAGACAAGCTTTCCCAAAACTTAATATACAAATGCAGGAGGCTTTGGTAATTTTATAGCCCGTTTGACCTGATTAAATACCTCCTATGCCCGAAGTTCCCAAACACAGAACCATTGCCCGAGACATCAGCTGGCTTTCTTTCAATGCCCGTGTACTGCAGGAAGCAGCTGACAATACCGTGCCGCTCCGGGAGCGTATCCGCTTCCTCGGCATTTTCTCCAATAACCTGGATGAATTTTTCAGGGTCAGGGTGGCGACCCTCAAACGAATGATCCAGTTTGGCAGTAAAGCACGTATGCACCTGGAGAATAATCCCCAGGAAATCATTGATGAAATCCAGATGACCGTGCTCAACCAGCAGGGTGAATTCAACCGGATCTGGGAAGAATGCCTGGTGGAACTGAATAAGCAGAAAATATTCCTGAAGAATGAAAAAGAACTGACTCCCGCACAACAGGAATTTGTCCGGACCTATTATGAAGAGGAAGTGAGTTCCGATATTATCCCGCTGATGATTGAAAATATCCCGGTATTTCCCATGTTGCGGGATAAATCGATTTTCCTGGCGGTAATGATGTGGAAAAAAGAGAGCGCCTTTCAGAAAAAGTATGCCCTGATCGAGATCCCGAGCCGGGTGCATGGACGGTTTAAAATCCTCCCCTCTCCCAAAGATGAGCAACATATCATTTTACTGGAAGATGTGATCCGTTTTAACCTGCCGGATATTTTTTCCTACTTCGGCTATGACCATTACCACGCGCATATATTCAAGGTCACCCGGGATGCGGAAATTGATATCGATGATGACCTGTCCACGAATATTATTCAAAAGATTGAAAAGGGGGTTAAAAACAGGCGGAAAGGGAAACCGGTACGGTTTGTTTATGACCGTGACATGGACCCCGGTTTGCTTGAATACCTGGTGCGAAGGCTTAATCTCTCCAAGAAAGACAACCTGATACCTGGCGGCCGCATACATAATTTCAGGCATTTTATGGATTTCCCGGATGAGGTCTTCCGGGTGAAAAGAAAAAGGAACGCCCCGTTTGACCATCCGCTAATGACGGAGAAAAGGGTGTCAGACCTTATCCAGGAAACAGACATCATGCTGCATTTCCCCTACCATTCATTCCTGCCCCTGATCGACCTGCTGAGGGAGGCTGCTTTTGATCCGGAGGTCACCACGATCAAGATCACCTGTTACCGACTTGCTTCGCAGTCGAAAATCATCAATGCACTGATCAATGCCGTACGCAACGGAAAAGAAGTGATTGTCATGATCGAACTCCGGGCCCGTTTTGAGGAAGAAGCCAATATAGAATGGAAAAACAGGCTGGAAGAAGAAGGGGCCCGGGTATTGGTGGAAATACCACACATGAAAGTGCATTCCAAACTTTGCCTGATCCGCAAACGCACTAAAAACAATACAATCCTCCAGTACGGGTTTGTCAGTACCGGTAACCTGAATGAGAAAACAGCCCGGATTTATGCGGATCACTGTTTACTGACTTCAAACCCCAAAATCATGGGGGATGTGAACAGGATCTTTCATTTCCTGGAGCAACCAAAAAGCAGCGTACACTTTCTGAAGGATTGCCGCTATATACTGCCCAGCCCTCATTTTGTCAAAAAAGAAATGATCCGGCTGATTGAAGAAGAGATCAGGCAGGCCCGAAAGAAAAAACCGGCATCAATCATTCTTAAGATGAATTCGCTATCCGACGAAACGATGATTGCCAAGCTGGAGGAAGCCGCCAAAGCGGGCGTTCAGATCAAACTGATTATCCGGGGCATTTTCTGCATGTTTACCGAAAGTAAAAAATACCTCACCCCTATCCGCGCGATCAGTATTGTCGATGAATACCTGGAACATGCACGGGTGTGGGTATTTCACAACAAAGGCAAACAGAAAGTTTACCTATCTTCGGCTGACTGGATGCTGCGTAACCTGGAACATCGTGTGGAAGCCACCTGCCCGGTCTGGCATCCGGCCTTGAAACAGGAACTGATTGATATCCTGAACATCCAGTTAGAAGATAATGTGAAAGCAAGGGTACTGGACAATGAACTGAGCAATTCATATGTAAGAACCACTAAAAAGAAAATCCGGTCGCAGGTGGAAACCTACGACTACCTGCATAAAAAAACACTGACCCAACTTGAGACTGGCAGCCATTGATATCGGGAGTAACGCGGCAAGGCTTTTGATCACAGATGTGAACGAAAATCCGGCAGGGAAAGCTGAATTTATTAAAACCATGCTGGTACGCGTCCCGCTCCGCCTGGGGTTTGATGTATTTGATAAAGGCGAAATCTCTAAAATAAAGGCGGAAAAAATCATAAAAACCATCAAATCCTACCGGCTCCTCCTGGATGTATACGATGTCAGGCACCTGAAAGCCTGTGCCACCTCCGCCATGCGCGATGCGGTCAATTCAGCCGAAATTATACAGAAAGTAAAGGATGAAACAGGTTTGGAAATTGAGATCATCAGCGGCGACCAGGAAGCTTCTCTGATCTACGAAAACCATATCGCCGATAATATGGCGAAAGATGAATCCTATTTATATATTGATGTGGGAGGCGGCAGTACTGAACTTACATTTTTCAGTGACGGGAAACTCATTTTTAAAAAATCATTCAATATCGGCACCATCCGTATGCTGAAGAACCAGGTAACCGAAGCGACCTGGGATGAACTGAAGGAATTTATACGGAGCAAGACCAAAGGCTATCATCATGTCACAGCCATCGGTACCGGTGGTAATATCAATAAAGTATTCTCACTTTCCAAGCGGAAAGATGGCAAGCCACTTAGCCTGGACCTGCTTCGTGAGTATTATAAAGAATTCAGTAACCTGACCGTTACACAGCGGATCAGTCTCCACAAACTCCGGGAAGACCGGGCCGATGTGATCGTACCAGCCCTGCTGATCTATATCAATATTATGCGCTGGGCGGATGCAGAAGAAATCTATGTCCCCAAGATCGGCCTGGCCGATGGATTAATTCATACCCTGTACGAGGAAGTGCGGTTACGGGAAATTGAGGTATAACCATTCCATTATTCATTTTAACACTCCACTATGTCCGTGAATAAAGAAGTAAAAAGGGTGACAACCCATACTTTACAGAAGATGAAGATGGCCGGAGAAAAAATATCCATGCTGACGGCCTATGATTTTTCATTTGCCCGGATCATTGACAGTGCAGGTATCGATGTCATACTGGTAGGCGATTCCGCCTCCAATGTCATGGCCGGGCATGAAACCACCTTGCCCATTACCCTGGACCAGATGATCTATCATGCGTCCTCCGTGATCAGGGGTATCGAACGTTGTTTTGTAGTGGTGGACCTCCCCTTTGGATCTTACCAGTCCAATGCTGATATCGCCCTGGCCTCTTCCATCCGGATCATGAAAGAAACGGGGGCCCATGCGGTAAAACTGGAAGGTGGTGAAGAAGCACTGGAATCCATCAGGAAAATTATCTCCGCTGGTATACCGGTCATGGGGCACCTGGGTTTAATGCCGCAGTCAATCTATAAATTCGGCACTTATGAAGTAAGGGCTAAAGAGGAAAAAGAAGCCGATAAACTCAGAAAGGATGCCCGATTACTGGAAGAAGCCGGTTGCTTTGCGATTGTGCTTGAAAAAATTCCTGCTGAACTGGCCACCGAAGTATCCGCAGGGTTGTCAATCCCCACCATTGGTATCGGAGCGGGCAATGGCTGCGATGGCCAGGTGCTGGTGATGCACGATATGCTGGGAATCAACACTGAATTCAAACCCCGTTTCCTGCGTCAGTATCTCAATATTTTTGAACAATCCAAAACAGCTGTTCAGCAATATATCAAGGATGTAAAATCCGGCGATTTCCCCAATCAGCAGGAACAGTATTAAATTGTAATGCCACTGTCATACTACCGGTCTGCTGTAAATCAAAAGAAGGCCTCCCCTAATTTTGCGCAAAACCAACGCATGAACCGATTGAAACGGATATCCCTCTGTATCATTAGTCTTTTTTCCACCTTTGTTCAGGCCCAGGACAGCACCGTCCTGCTGGAGAATATTGTAGTAACGGCCAGCCAGGCCGCCCAGCAGCAGAAAGAAAGCGGCCGGAATATTATTTCAGTGAGTGGAGCGGCTTTTTCTTCACTGCCCATCCATTCACTGGATGAATTACTCCGTTACTTACCGGGCATAGAAATTCAGCAACGTGGGCCACAGGGTGCGCAGGCAGATATCACCATCCGGGGAGGAACATTTCAACAGGTACTCGTGATTATTGACGGGGTCAAACTGAATGACCCGCTCACCGGGCATTTCAGTATGTATATTCCGGTGCACCCCGGGGATATAGAACGGGTGGAAATTCTGAAAGGCGCTGCATCTGCTATCTGGGGAGCCGAAGCAGTGGGTGGTGTGGTAAATATTATTACTAAAACCTTTGCCGGCAAACCGGTAAAAAAAGAATACAAGGCCCGCATACAGGCGGGTGAATACGGACTATTCAATGCCGATGGGTTTATCCGCTGGACAAAGGGGAAATCCAATATCAGTGGCGGGTTGCTGACCAATAATGCGGATGGACAAAAGTTAAGGGGCACCAGCAGTTTTTTTCACCTGCACACGGCCAACCTTTCTTTTTCCCGGCAAATGCAGGGCAACTGGAGACTGAGTATCCGGACCGCTGCAGATTGGCGAAAATTCAATGCGCAGAATTATTATACCAGTTTTGCCAGTGATACTGCCAATGAAAAAGTGAATAGCGGATGGATCCAGGCAGGACTGCAGAAAAAATATGCCACCGGGCAATTACAGGTTGACGCCGCGTATAAAAAATTAAGGGATCAGTATTGGTTCAGGCCTTCTTCCCTGCCAAACGATAATCATTCATCCTATTATACAATACAGGCTTATTATACCGGGGAAATCAACAAACAAAACGGGTACACCATCGGGGCACAAACGATCCGCAAGTCGATCCGTTCCAATGACCGGGGCAATCATTCTTTATGGCATGGAGCTGTATACAGCATCTTCCGACACAAACCGGGCCACCAGTTTTATATTAATGAAAGCCTGAGGCTTGATTGGGATGAAAGTTATGGATGGGTCCTGGTACCACAGGTCAACCTGGCCTGGAGCCCGTCCCGGATCACGCTACGTGCTGCGGCCGGAAAATCATTCCGCGATGCGGATTTTACAGAACGCTATAACAATTATAATAAAGCGCTGGTCACCAGTGGCCGTATCGGCAATCCCTCACTGGAGGCCGAGCGATCCTGGAATGCAGAGATCGGGGCCGATTACCATTTTACATCCAGGTTCAGGATCAGCAGCAGTCTTTTCTACAGGGATTATTCCAACCTGATCGATTGGGCCAATACTCCTTATGCAGATATGCCACGGAAAACAAACCTGGTGCCCACCGGAAATTATTCGTTGGCGCTGAATGTGGAAAATGTACGCACCAGGGGGGTTGAACTTGATCTTCTTTATAATGAAAAGACCGGTCCCTCCAGCCAGTTATTGCTGATGGGCGGGGTTACCTGGCTTCAATCCGAAAATGAGGATTCCGTGCCATCCCTCTATATTTCCTCGCATGCGAAATGGCTGGTAAATCTGACCGCGTCCTGGATGGTGAAAAGGTTTAATTTTTCTGTTACCGGTATGTATAAGGAAAGGGCGGTCCAGAAATCCACAGCGCTGAATACCGCATTGACACCTTCTTATTTTGTGATCAATGCAAAAGCAGGCTGGCAATTTACCAGGCAGCGGGGCCGGATTTTTATACAGGCAGATAATCTTCTTGATAAGACGTATAGTGATTTGCTGGGTGCCCTTATGCCCGGAAGATGGTTATCAGCCGGAATTGAAATAGCTTTGTGATCATTAAAAAATGTATATGGAATTTCTGAAGGCCTTACAGATCGGGGCAACCAACCCGGGTTTGAGTACCGGTACCCAATGGATTCATTCTTCCGGTGAAACGATTGATTCCTATTCCCCGGTGGACGGGAAAAAAATCGCATCCGTTGCCGTGGCAGATAAAGCCGGTTATGAAACGGTTATAAAAAAAGCGGAAGAAGCGTTTAAAACATGGCGGCTGGTACCTGCACCAAAACGGGGCGAGATTGTCCGCCAGATAGGCGAAGCCCTTCGCCAGAATAAAGAACCCCTGGGCAAACTGGTGTCCTATGAAATGGGAAAAAGCCTGCAGGAAGGGTATGGTGAAGTGCAGGAAATGATCGATATCTGTGATTTTGCGGTTGGGCTTTCCCGGCAGCTGCATGGATTGACCATGCACAGTGAAAGGCCGGCTCACCGCATGTATGAACAATACCATCCTTTAGGGATTGTTGGGGTTATCTCCGCCTTTAATTTTCCGGTGGCAGTTTGGAGCTGGAACAGCATGCTGGCCTGGGTTTGCGGGGATGTATGTGTATGGAAACCTTCTGAAAAAGTCCCCTTGTGTGCAGTGGCCTGCCAGCATATTGTGGCTGAGGTATTCCGGAAAAATAATATTCCTGAAGGTGTTTCAGGCCTGGTGATCGGCGGACGTGAACTGGGTGAATGGATGGCAGCCGATACCCGGGTACCATTGGTTTCCGCCACAGGTTCCACCCGGATGGGTAAAGCTGTAGGCACCGCAGTTGCGGCCAGGCTGGGCCGTTCCTTACTGGAACTGGGAGGAAACAATGCAATCATCATATCAAAAGAAGCAGATCTGGATATTGCCATCCTGGGTGCTTTATTTGGAGCTGTCGGAACGGCCGGGCAACGATGCACCACCACCCGGAGGCTGATTATTCATGAAGATATTTACGAAACAGTAAAAAATAAACTGGCCGCTGCATATCAGCAACTGAAAATCGGAGATCCCCTGGATCAGCAAAATCATGTTGGTCCGCTGATCGATCAGGATGCGGTAAAAATGTACCTTGATGCTATTGCAGCCTGCAAAAAAGAAGGTGGCCATTTTGTGGTGGAAGGTGCTGTGCTCACTGGTTCCGGTTATGAGAGCGGATGTTATGTAAAGCCTTGTATTGCGGAAGCTCAACCTGGCTACCAGATAGTAAAACATGAAACATTTGCCCCGATCCTCTACCTGTTAAAATACAAAACACTGGATGAGGCTATTTCAATACAGAATGAAGTGCCGCAAGGGCTTTCTTCTTCCATCATGACATTGAATATGCGGGAAGCCGAACAGTTTCTGTCTCAGGCCGGCAGTGATTGCGGGATTGCCAATGTCAATATCGGAACCAGCGGGGCTGAAATCGGCGGGGCTTTTGGCGGGGAAAAAGAAACCGGTGGTGGACGTGAAAGTGGAAGTGATGCCTGGAAAGCCTATATGCGCCGGCAGACAAACACGATCAATTACAGCCATTCCCTGCCCCTGGCACAGGGCATCCGGTTTGACCTGTAAAAAAATCTCCACAGCTGTTGAAAACATTGAAAACCGGCATATTATGATATACCGGTTTTTTTGTTGACTTTTGCAAACAAACCCATTAATGCAACAATCAACGCCTATGAGAAAGATCTCTGCTTTCCTCCTCATCCTGCTTGGCTGCGGACTGATGTCTGTTGCCCAGGTCAGAGTGGCCATCGTTGCCGGCGGGCACCAGTCCACGGTACTTGAGGATAATGAACTTCCAAACTGGAATGATATAAAAGGATTCTATTCAGGCCGGATTGGTTTTCATACCGGGTTTGTCGCGGACATCGCTTTTTCCCCAAAATCAAAACTCTTCTTTCAGCCGGGAGTTATTTACTATAACAAAGGCCGTAAATACGAGCAGAGTTTTGAACCTCCTGTTGGCACTATTGTGCGTAAACAAAGCACCCAGTACATTAATTACATCGACCTGCCCCTGAACCTGGTACTAAAATTCGGAACGAAAACTAAATTTATAATCGGTGGCGGACCATTTGGCTCTTTCTTTTATACCGGGAAGGAGACCTCCCAGACAGAATTGAATACAGGAGTGGTGGATTCCGAAGAAAACAGTGATCTCTCTGTAGGCAACCAGCCCGGCCAGTATCGTACCTATAATTATGGGGTAAACGGATTAGCCGGTGTTGAGTTCCGCGGTTTTTTTATCACGGCCAACTACAGCCGTGGCATGAATGATTTTTATGAATCCACTTCTTATATCGGCAAATTCCGTCACCAGACGATTGGCGGAACTATTGGCGTTTTCCTGGGTAAAACTGAAAAAATTGAAAAGAAAGTAAAAGACAGGGATAAAGATGGTATCGAGGATGAAAAGGACAGTTGCCCGGACGAAGCCGGTACAGCAGCCACCAATGGTTGCCCGGATAAGGATGCCGACGGTATTGCGGATAAAACCGATAAATGCCCTGATATTTCCGGCCTGGCTAAATACAACGGATGCCCTGTTCCGGATACGGATAAGGATGGTATCAATGATGAATCGGATAAATGCCCAACAGAGTTTGGTGTGATCCGCTATGCCGGATGCCCGATACCGGATAAAGATGGGGATGGGGTGAATGATGAGGAAGATAAATGTCCGGATGTAAAAGGGACCAAACAGCACAATGGTTGTCCGCCGGAAGAGATCAAAAAAGAAATTGTGGAGAAAGTGAATTATGCGGCCAAACGGATCCAGTTCCGCCAGGCAGAAGCTGTATTACTTCCCCAATCCCTGAAAGTACTGGATGAGGTGGTGAAGATTCTGCTGGACAACCCGGATCTGAAACTGGCCATTGAAGGTCATACGGCCAACAATGGGTACTATGACGCCAATATGCGATTATCCCAGCAACGGGCCGACAATGTAAAGGAATACCTGGTTAAAAAGGGCATTAATGAAGACCGGTTGAAGGCCAAGGGCTTTGGTCCGACCCAGCCGATCACAAAGGGCAAAACCCCGGCTGAAATAGCCCAGAACCGGAGGGTGGAGCTGAAATTGAGTAATTAATCAGTAAAACCGCCAAATAATTGCTAAAGCCCCGGTAATCCGGGGCTTTATTTGTGTAAAATGTATGAATGGTAATCATTATTTTTATGCCTTTACCAAATTTGTAATATAAAATCAGATCAATGTTATTATTAAAACGTACCTGCCTGTTCCTTTCCGGTATCCTGCTGACCCTTGCCCTCCGGGCACAGAATGATGAGATTCCGAAAGGCTGGCATATGATGGACAAATCAGCCAGCGGTTATTACGGAATCAGTACTGACAAAGCCTACCAGTTTGTCAAATCAAAAAAACTGAAAAGCAATACGATCATCGTGGCCGTGATTGATTCCGGGATTGATACCCTGCATGAAGACCTGAAGTCTGTCTTGTGGACCAACCCCCGTGAAATTCCGGATAACGGAATTGATGATGATAAGAACGGCTATGTGGACGATGTACATGGCTGGAATTTCCTGGGTGGCAGAGACGGGAAAAATGTAGATAAGGATTCGTATGAAGCGGCCAGGGTTTATCACCAGTTCAAGTCCAAATACAACGGAAAGGATATTGATCCGGCCAAGCTTTCTGCTGAAGAAGCCGTTGAATATGCCATGTGGAAACGCGCCGAAGGCGAAGTGGTGGGGGAAGGCAAACAAAGCGGGCTGGAATTACTGGTAATGAAGAGGGCCTATTCCAATTGCGTGAAAGCGGACAGTGTGTTACGGAAAGCAATGGGCCGGGAAACCTATACCGGTAAAGACCTCGACAGTTTCAAAACAGATGATAATGCGGTGAAAAAAGCGAAGAACCTGTTTTTCGGACTGATGTCATCTAATGATGCCATGGAAACCACCAACCAGGAATTCCTGGAAGGGTTCGGTGAATTTGTAGATGGAGAAGAAAGAAAAGCACAGGCCGCCAATACACCTCCTCCCTCCTACCGGAATGATGTGGTAAAGGATAATTATGAGGATTTCAATGACCGTTTTTATGGCAATAATGATGTTATGGTGAGTAACAAATCGGCCCTGCATGGTACACACGTTTCTGGTATTATTGCCGCCGCCCGTAACAATGGTAAGGGAATGGATGGTATTGCCGACAATGTGCGTATAATGCCATTAAGGGCAGTACCTGACGGGGATGAACATGATAAAGATATTGCACTGGCCATCCGGTATGCAGTGGACAATGGAGCCAGGGTGGTCAATATGAGTTTTGGTAAAAGTTTTTCGCCCGAAAAGAAATGGGTGGATGAGGCCGTTAAATATGCAGAAAGTAAAGGGGTGTTGCTGGTTCATGCCGCCGGTAATGATGCCAAAAACCTGGATACCACGTTCAATTTCCCGACCCCTCTCCTCCTGGATGGAACCAGGCCCAATAACTGGATCACCGTAGGTGCCAGCGGGGATCCGAAAGCGGGTGGACTGACGGCTAATTTCTCCAACTACGGGAAGAAAGAAGTGGATGTATTTGCCCCGGGCGTACGGATCTATTCCACTGTTCCGGGTGGTAATACTTACCAGAACCTGCAGGGAACCAGTATGGCTTCGCCGGTAGTGGCCGGACTGGCTGCTTTTATTTTGGAGTATTACCCGAATCTCAGTGCCCGCCAGGTAAAGATGGTGATTGAAAAATCAGCAAAAAAACCAGGGGAGAAAGTAAAGAACCCCGGTACAGATGAACTGGCCGGTCTGGATGAGCTGAGCCGTTCAGGCGGAATCATCAATGCGTATGAAGCGATCAAACTGGCTTCAACAATTAAAGGAGAAAGAAAACCCGAAAAACCGGTCAGCAAGGTGAAGCCAAAAGCAAAACAATAAATTAAAACTGATTAAAAAAAGAGTGCCTGCCGGGCACTCTTTTTTTTAGGACCAGGCGCCCGTAACCACTATTGTCAATTCACCTATTTTTGAAAAAACATCGGATATGATTTCCTATAATCCCCGTGACTGGTTCACATTTATTACCCGGTTCCATAAGGCAGATACGTTCAGGCAACTGCTGCCTTTGATTATCGGTATCAGTTTTTATGCGGGTATCATAGCCTGGCTGGAAATGGACTACTGGAAATTGTCATCTAACAGTTATGTCCGCAATATACCGGTGATGCATAGCCTGCTTGGATTTGCCATATCCATGTTGCTTGTTTTCCGGACCAATACCGCCTATGACCGTTGGTGGGAAGGCCGGAAACTTTGGGGAGCCCTGGTCAATAACAGCCGTAACCTGTCCATGAAACTGGAAGTGATGCTGCCGGCGGATGATACCCGCAACCGGGCTTTTTTCCGGAAAGTCATCCCTGCATTTGCCTATGCCCTGCACAATCACCTGCACAAGGAACAAACCCGGGTTGAATTATTTGAGGAGGAAGAAAACCGGCACCTGTTTCAGCACATTGATTGGGAGAAGCATGTACCCAACCAGGTAGCCCTGCTGATTTACCGGCAGGTACAGGAATTATACCGGGAAGGTATTTTCACCGCTGAACAACTCCTGTTGCTGAATGCGGAACTGCAATCATTCACTGATATTTCAGGTGCCTGTGAACGGATCAAGAATACCCCGATCCCTTATTCTTACAGTGTGTTCATTAAGAAATTCATTTTCTTCTATATTATGACCCTTCCTTTTGGTTATGTATTCCAGCTGGGTTTTTACGTGATCCCTGTGGTGGCTTTTGTATTTTATGTATTGGCCAGCCTTGAACTGATCGCGGAAGAAATAGAAGACCCGTTTGGCGGGGATGACAATGACGTGCCAACCGAAACACTGGCCCGGAATATTCACCGGCATGTGGGCGAGATAATCTGACGGTCATCGCATTTTTACCGGGTGCTGCTGGTAAAATTAACAAGGGTAGATTATCAGTCATCTGAAAGATTACCCTTTTATCCACATAGAGGCAACTTCTTCCGACTGTCTCCGTTTAGATTGTTTCAACTGAACGGAACCATGAAAAAACAAAGTATCCTGATAGCAGCCTTAGTGCTGATGATA
Source organism: uncultured Chitinophaga sp. (assembly GCA_964519865.1). Lineage (GTDB taxonomy): Bacteria > Bacteroidota > Bacteroidia > Chitinophagales > Chitinophagaceae > JJ008. The sequence continues at coordinate 39,861 of CAZFLL010000009.1, forward strand.
GTGTCCGCTTCCTGCAGTAAGGACAATAGTGGAAACAATAATTCAGGTGGGGGCTCCATTGACTGCAGTACGGTTACCAATAAAGCTTTTGCTGCAGATGTGAACCCGATCATTCAAAGTACCTGTGCCACGAACTCCTCCTGCCACGGCAGTGGCAGTGTAAACGGACCGGGTGCATTGACCAGTTATACGGCCATTTTTAATTCACGGACCAATATCCGTTCGGCCGTATCATCGGGATCCATGCCGAAGAACAGTACCCTCAGTACCTCACAGAAAAATTCAATCCTTTGCTGGATCGATAGTGGCGCAACCGATAATTAATCAGCCCGCTTATCCATTTTTTATCACAGCCGGCCCGGCTATCAGCATTCTATAATATATTTATAGCAAAATACCGGGTTATGAAAAAACTGGCTGCTTCTTGTCTCCTGTTCCTGTCTTTGTATGCTGGTGCACAAACCAGCCTGGCTCCCTTAACGGTGGAAAAAATCATGCGTGATCCCCAATGGATTGGGAGTTCCCCCACAAATCCTTTCTGGAGCAATGATGGTAAAAAACTTTATTTTTCCTGGAACCCGGATAAAGCACCGGCTGATTCGCTTTATTATATTACCCTGACTGACCGGAAACCGGTAAAAGCATCCATACAGGAGAAAGCAGATTACAATGCCACGGGACTTTATGTCTACAACAAAGCAAGGTCCTCTTATGTCTATTCTAAAAGCGGGGATATTTACCTGGCCGATGTAAAATCCGGACGGGTGAAACAGATTACCCAGACCACTGAACAGGAAAGCAATCCGCAGTTTGGTTTCAATGAAACAAAAATTGTGTATTACAGGAATCAAAACCTTTATTCCTGGGATCCTGTTGGTGGTGAAACAATTCAACTGACCAATGTCAAAACCGGCGAGGTGGCAACGACTCCTGCAACTGGAGGACCGCAACGGGGCAACACAGCCCCAACTGGGGGCCGGGCCGCTTCCAACCCTCAGGAACAGTGGTTGCAGAATGATCAGCTCAACTGGTTCCAGGTATTGAAAGATAGAAAAACAAAAAGAGAACAGGCAGATGCCTATAATAAATCCGTTCCCAAACAAAAAGAATTACGAAGCATCAGCCTCGAGGATAAACTGCTCCAGGGACTGACGATCAGTCCCGATGGACGTTTTATCAGTTACCGTCTTTTACGAACAGCCAGTTCCAAAAGCACGATTGTGCCTAGTTATGTCACTGAAACCGGGTTTACCGTTGATCTACCGGCCCGTACAAAAGTGGGATCCTTACAAGGCAGCAGTGAAATGTATATTTATGACCGGGAGAAGGATACGATTTACAGTATAAAAACGGATTCTATCCCGGGTATAAAAGACCTTCCGGACTATGTAAAAGATTACCCGAAACAACTCGAGGAAAAATCAAAAAAGCAAACAATCCGTGCCGTTAGTTTTGGCGCAATAAACTGGTCACCCAACGGTACCAATGCCGTACTCGAGATCCGCTCACAGGATAATAAAGACCGCTGGCTGATGAAATTCGACCGGGTACAAGGCGCATTCACCCTGCTGGACCGGCAACGTGATGAAGCCTGGATCGGCGGGCCTGGTACCGGTGGATTTGGCAGTGGCGCCACCGGGTGGATCGATGAGAATACATTCTGGTTCCGTTCGGAAGTCAGCGGCTACTCCCATATTTACCTGGCCAATATCAGTACAGGGGAGAAAAAGGCCCTGACTTCCGGTAAATATGAAGTACAACAGGTACAACTTTCTCTTGATAAGAAATATTTTTTCATCACGACCAATGAAGTACATCCGGGCGAACAGCATTTCTACCGGCTGAGTATAGCCGATGGAAAGAAAGAGAGAATCACGATGAAAACAGGTGCCCACCAGGTCGCGGTTTCACCGGATGAAAAATGGCTGGCCGATCTCTACTCCTATTCCACCCAACCCTGGGAATTATTCCTGAAAGAAAATAAACCAGGCGGAAAAGAAGAGCAGGTAACTTTTAAAGCGAAAAGTGAAGAGTTCAGCTCCTATAACTGGAAGGATCCGGAAGTCATTACTTTTTCCGCAAGTGATGGAGCTTCAGTTTATGCGCGAGTATACAAACCAGCTAACCCCCATCCCAATAAACCAGCGGTATTATTTGTACATGGAGCAGGTTACCTGCAGAATGCGCACAAATGGTGGAGCAGTTATTTCCGGGAATATATGTTTAACAACCTGCTGGCCGACCAGGGCTATTATGTCATGGATATTGATTATCGCGGAAGTGCCGGTTATGGCCGTGACTGGCGGACAGGTATCTACCGGCATATGGGCGGCAAGGACCTGAGCGACCATGTCGACGCAGTGAATTACCTCGTTAAGAATTATGGCGTGAATCCGTCTCATGTCGGTCTCTACGGCGGATCCTATGGTGGTTTTATCACCCTGATGGGTATGTTCAATGAGCCCGGTGTTTTTGCTGCCGGCGCCGCACTCCGGCCGGTAACTGACTGGGCTAATTACAACCATGGCTATACGGCCAATATCCTGAATGAGCCGTTTACGGACAGTATTGCTTACCGGCGCAGTTCCCCGTTTTATTTTGCGGAAGGGTTAAAAGGCAACCTCCTGATCTGTCATGGTATGGTGGATGTAAATGTCCATTACCAGGATGCAGTGAAGCTGGTGCAGCGGCTGATTGAACTGGGAAAAGACAACTGGGAACTGGCTTCTTACCCGATGGAGGACCACGGTTTTGTGGAACCCAGCAGCTGGACCGATGAATACAAAAGGATCCACCGGCTCTTTGAGACAGTCCTAAAGAAATAAGCAGGGAAAAACACGGCTAATGACTTAATTCACCGCCGTTTACGCACTTATTACAAAGTCACTATATTTGTACCTCAAGATTCGGTTATGGCTAAACAATTTGAAGATTTTGATGCGAACCTGGCTGGGGATGAAGGGAAAGCAGAGGAAACCAGAAACAGCTGGTTTAAGCGTATAAAGAAAGGCATTAACACCAAGACCTCCGAGAAAAAAGAAACCCCGGAAGGCCTTTGGGTGAAATGTCCTGAATGTAATTTCATTTGCACCGTCACCGAATTAAAAGAAAACGTTTTTGTTTGTCCCAAATGCGGGTACCATCACCGGATCAACAGCCAGGAGTACTACGAATTTCTGTACGATAATGCGGAGTTTACCGAATTGTTTGATAATATCCGGAGTAAGGACTTCCTGGAATTCACCGACCTGAAACCATATAAAAAGCGCCTGGAAGAGATCTGGAGTAAAACGGATCTTAAGGATTCCATGCGTGTGGCCGTCGGGAAAGTGGGAGGCAATGACCTGGTGATTGCCTGTATGGATTTTGAGTTCATCGGGGGCTCCCTGGGCAGTGTAATGGGTGAAAAATTCTCACGGGCCGTTGATTATTGTATCGCCCATAATATGCCGTATATGGTGATCAGTAAAAGTGGCGGCGCCCGGATGATGGAGAGCGCTTTCTCCCTGATGCAACTGGCCAAGACCAGTGGTAAATTATCACAACTCAGCGATGCACGACTCCCCTATATTTCCCTGCTGACCGACCCTACTTTTGGCGGCATTTCGGCTTCTTTCGGCATGCTGGGTGATCTCAATATTGCGGAACCCGGCGCCCTGATCGGTTTTGCCGGTCCCAGGGTGATCAAAGAGACGATCAAAAAAGACCTTCCGGAAGGCTTTCAGCGTAGTGAATTCATTCTCGAACATGGTTTTCTTGACTTTATTGTACCCCGGAAGGAACTTAAAAACAAACTGGCTTCCGTACTGACTTTGTTTAAAAGTTAGTCCTCACAGCACAAATAGGTTTTATGAGGTAAATTTGCTGTCCTGGTGACAGGGAGACCTCTTATTTTTTACCCATGGCAGAACTGAGAAACAGGCAGGCATATCACGATTACTTCATAGATATAAAATATGTGGCCGGTATGGTATTGCTGGGTACTGAAGTAAAATCGCTGAGAGCCGGCAGGGCCAGCTTTAATGACAGTTATTGCCTGATCCATAAAGGGGAAATATGGGTTAAATCGCTGCATATAGCTGAATATTCCCATGGCACAGTCAATAACCATGACCCGCTCCGTGACCGAAAACTCCTGCTTGAAAAAAGAGAGATCCGTAAAATAGAAGCCAAACTCAAGGAAAAAGGATTTACCCTGATTCCTCTGCGTATTTTTTTTACCGATAAGAACCTGGCCAAGATGGAAATCGGGCTGGCCCGTGGTAAAAAAATGCATGATAAAAGGGACAGCATCAAACAAAAAGATGCCGAACGGGAAATGAAACGATACCTGAAATAACCCTGTGTAAAACTTCCTTTTATTAAGGCATGCCTTTTGCCGATATTACGGCTATGAAGAAAGGACTCCTGTGTTTTTTAGTGTTTTTATCCCTGCAGTCCAATGCCCAGACGGTATTTGGCTATTGGTATGGATTTGCCAATGTTAAAAGCAGTGGTTCCGCCAATAATTACCTGGTCGAAATGGTTTTACAACCGGAAAAAAATTATGTAAAGGGCATCCTCAACTATTATTTTAAAAACACCTACCGGAGCCTGCCGGTCAAAGGCAGTTATAATCCCAATACCCGGCAGATGATCATCTATGATGTACCTATGGTATATCATGGTTCCACCGGAAATTTTGAAGTGGATTGTATCATGGATATGGTGGGCACCCTCCGGGTGGCGCAGGCCAAATCAGTATTGATCGGTTCGTTTACTGCTAAACCGGATTATAAATATACCTGTACGGATATTTCATTTAACCTCACCCTGAACGGGGATATCAGTAAAAAAGATTCGGTGATGAAAGCCCTGAGTGAGTTTAAAGAAAATTACCAGGTCTGGAAACCGGCGGAAGAAGATACCCTGGTGGCCGCCAAAGTGGTTCCCCGGAAAGTGATTAATTATGTGACCGAACAACAGTTTACCACCCGGGAAACAGAAGTAACCAATGAAATTGAAGTGGAATCAGATTCGCTGCGGATTGATCTTTATGACAACGGGGAAATTGATGGTGATATCGTTTCCGTGTTTTATAACAAACAACTGATCCTGTTCAACCAGAAGCTCACCCATAAATCCATTCATATTGATATTGTCCTGGATTCAGCCAAAGCAGAAAATGAAGTTACCCTGTTTGCTGAAAACCTGGGACTGATCGCCCCGAATACTGCGCTGATGCGTATCCGTGACGGGAAAAAAGTATATGATTTAAGGGTGTCCAGCAGCCTGGAAAAGAACGCGACGATCAGGATAAAGCGGAAAAAATGAGTAATGAATATTCAGTAATCAGTAAATACTGAAGTGTCTATATAAATTTGAACCCTCCTGCATAGGAGGGTTCGTATATATAAGCCTTTTCATTAATTACTCATTATTCATTACTGGTTATTTATCAGAACAGTTCAGGCTGGTTATCCTCCTCTTTCGGTTTCACCCATTCCATTTCTGTTGATTTGCTGTAATCCGCCAGTTTGGTGCCCACTGTTTTCCAGCCCGTCACTTCGGCAATCTTAGCAATCTTCAGCTTTCCTTTCCGGACCTGTGCGCCCCGGCCCTGCTGCATGGCCAGTATCGGTTCATCCACCGTGGTCACCGCTTCGAGGTAATTCCCTTCCCCTTCCTTGATAAACATAAATTTATTCTTCAGGGTCGTGGTTTCGATTTTAAACCGTTTGACCATAAACTGGCGCTTATCCATATCCACGTAAACGGCCGTTACCAGTCTTTCCGGGTTGAATTTCTCAATGAAAATCACTTTCTCAGAATCCAGTTTCTGGGTCAGTTCCTGGTCGGTGATCTCATAGTTCCCGTCGCGGAACATGACCAGTATTTTATCCTCCGCTTCAAACACGCCGAGGTAAGAGCCTTTCTCTTCTGTATTCAACCGGCCAAACTGATCGTCATACCAGAGTTTTTTACCGGCTATGGTGGAACGGCCCTTCTCCTTGAACTTAACTGATTTGATCGGGTACTTGGTCACCTGGTTACCCATACTGTTCCGGCCCTTGATCTCCAGCTCTTCGAAATAATAATCAAACTCCTTGATCCGTGCGGTACAGTTACCCAGCACAATCTTCACCACTTCCGCTTCCCCGTTGGGATTGGCGGTGAAATAATGCACTTTGGATTTTTCATGCCCTTTCGTGAGGTCATATTCCTTATCCCGGGTAATGCCGGTCACATTGAAACGTTTGGCAAAACTCATTCCGCTGGCCCCATCCATATAAATCATATTATAGGTGGTACGTTCATCGTTTTTCTGGAAGACCGCCGCATGCAGGATATCCTTCCCGATAAAGGCCTTATCAGAAACCTTTACCACTTTCATGATCCCCCGTTTGGCAAATACGATGATATCATCCAGGTCAGAGCATTCAAACAGTAATTCATCTTTCTTCAGCCCGGTACCAATAAATCCTTCTGCCCGGTTGACGTACAGTTTGGTATTGGCAATGGCCACATGCTTGGCTTCTATCACTTCAAACTGCCTGATCTCGGTTTTGCGTTCCCGCCCCTTTCCGTATTTCTTCAGTAAATTCTCATAATAGGCAACGGCATAATCCACCAGGTTGGCCAGGTCAGATTTGACCTGCTTAATTTCCGCTTCCAGTCCGCGGATCTGGTTATTCAGTTCATCAATATCCAGTCTGTAGATACGACGGACCGGCTTTTCAGTCAGTTTAATAATATCTTCCCGGGAAATATCCCGTTTCAGTTGTTTTTTAAAGGGCGTGAATGCCTTATCAATGGATTCAAGTACCTTATCCCAGGTCTCATGTTTTTTCTCCAGTTCCTTATAGATCTTTTCTTCAAAGAAGATCTTCTCCAGCGAGGTATAATGCCATTTTTCCTGGAGTTCCCCCAGTTTGATCTTCAGTTCCTGTTCCAGCAGGTCCTTGGTTTTATCCACGGATAAGCGCAACAGTTCCTGGACCCCGATAAACTGGGGCTTCTGATCCACGATCACACAGGCATTCGGGGAAATGGAAACTTCACAATCCGTGAATTTATACAATGCATCTATGGTGATATCCGGTGAAATACCGGGTGCCAGGTCCACCTGGATTTCCACTTCAGCCGCTGTATTGTCCGTTACTTTTTTGATTTTGATCTTACCCTGGTCATTGGCTTTTACGATGGATTCCATCATCTGGGTGGTGGTGACCCCGTATGGAACACTTTTAATGGCCAATGTTTTCTTGTCAACCTCCTCAATATGGGCTCTTACTTTTACTTTACCACCCCGCTTTCCCTGGTTATAATCCGCCACATCAATCATTCCGCCGGTCAGGAAATCCGGGAATAATTCCACTTTACGTCCACGGAGATATTTGATGGCCGCTTCAATGATTTCACAGAAATTATGCGGCAATATCTTGGTGGAAAGGCCTACAGCAATCCCATCGGCCCCATGCGCCAGTAACAACGGGAATTTCATGGGGAGGGTTACCGGTTCATTTTTACGACCGTCATAACTCAACTGCCATTCCGTGGTTTTGGCATTAAACGCCACTTCCAGGGCAAATTTGCTGAGACGTGCTTCGATATAACGGGCGGCGGCGGCATCATCACCCGTCCGTACATCACCCCAGTTACCCTGGGTATCAATAAGCAGGTCTTTCTGCCCCATATTCACGAGGGCGTCACCGATACTGGCATCCCCGTGCGGGTGATACTGCATGGCCTGCCCGATAATATTGGCCACTTTATTAAATCGTCCGTCATCCATTTCCTTCATGGCATGGAGGATACGGCGCTGTACGGGTTTGAGTCCGTCTTCCACGGCCGGCACGGCTCTTTCAAGGATTACATAGGAAGCGTAATCCAGGAACCAGCTCTTGTACTGCCCGTGCAGTCCGCTGTCATTGTTCTGTACGTCTGTGATTTTATTCTTTGCTGCGCTCATAATGCTCCTTCTGTCTATTGTGCTGCTTCTGCAGTTATTTCATTTGTTTGTTGCTTCGCACCGGCCAGTTTTACATCAAAATCCTTCCAGGCTTTGCTGCTATCCCCGGTGATTTCGATCTTGCCATCGGCGATCAGTTGTTTCATCCGCCACATCAGGAAAATATCCCCGGTTTTAATTTTCATCCGGTTAAGTGTGTTACTCAATACCCGGGTGGCTTTCTGCCATTCGCCGGTAATATTTTTCAAAATTTCACTGTCATAAAAACTGTCTTCCTTGCCGGATATTTTTTTACCTCCTTCCAGGATTCTTACCACCGCATTTTCCTCTGTTAATTTTCTCCATTCATCCGGATCAATCTCAAACTCACTTAAGGTAACCGGGCGGGCCAGCTTTTTCGCCTTGGTGAATTCACGGGGCTGGATTTCGTGCAGCCAGGAAGGATAAAATATATGCCCCTTTTCATTGATGAAAGGAAGGTTATTCATGTACAGGATCATGATCCGGCCCTGGAATTCGCGTAACTGCGGCATCAGCCAGTAATAGCCCATCACATCGTGCTGGTTCTGTCCCATCCATATCCACAATTCCTCAGCCGGATCCATTGTCAGCTTATCTTTTACGGCCGCAACAGTCTGCCGGTCATCAAAGCTGCCGGCAATCTCACTATAAGGCGAACCCTGTGACAGATGATTCCACCAGGCCAGCCGGGCCTGCCAGCCTTCTTCTGTATCCAGTTGCTGCAGTGGTCCTACAGCAAAATCATCCCGGATCAGTACTACTTCACCGGCCAGGCTTTCATCCAGTCCGGCGACTTCTTCCAGCAGGGCCACTTCTGATTCGTTAAACACAATATGTATCATACTAATTGTTTGTCGGTTGAATACTGTAATAAACACAGGTGGTCAGGAAATTCCTGAAAAAAGGAATGGCTTTGATCAGGCCGGCCTGTTTCCGGGCTTTCCATCCGAATTTCCATTCATAGATCGGGTTCAGCAGGTAATGCCGGTTATCCAGGAATCCATATCCCTGTTGGCGGCAGATTTTTTCAAACCGCTCTATACTGATGCCTGTTTCCCGGATCTCCATCATTTCCTCCACGTTCTCCTTCCGGTTTTTTAAAATCCATTTATACAAAAAGGATGGAAGCAAATGTATATAGGGGAGCCTGGATATTTTCGATTTGCAGATCTGCTGATGGCCGCCAAACGGCATATACCAGGGTGGGAAACCAAAGAAAATGATCCCCCCTGGCTTAAGAAATTTTTTCATCCAGCCGATCAGTTTTGACTGATCATGGATATGTTCGATCACATCCTTCAGCACGATGATGTCAAAGAGACCGTTGAAATCCTTATCAGTATCCACCAGGTAGATATCCTTAACCACAAAGCTCAGCCGGCCGGCAGCAATATCTGCTGGTAAATATTCCCGGGCCAGGTCGATCCTGGGCGCATCCAGTTCCACCCCCACCCCTTCACATCCTTTATTGATAAAAGCTTTCAGTACCCCGCCCTCCCCACATCCGATCTCGAGTACCCGCATACCGGGACGGATCGGAAATTTCTCTTCAATAAAAGGGATTACATATTTTTCCGCATTCATTACCTGAATGTCAAAATATCTTTTTCTATCCGCGTGAAATTCAAACATGGTTATACAGGTTCTTCCACTTTATCTGTTTCAATACGAAGGTTGCCAATAATGAACTCCTGGCGGTCGGGGGTATTCTTGCCCATATAATATTCAAGGAGATGCTGAATATGATCGCCTTCTTCCACCCGCATCAGTTGTTTGCGCATATCCTGGGCGATAAACTGGGCAAATTCATCCGGACTGATTTCTCCCAATCCTTTAAAACGGGTGACCTCCGGTTTTGTCCCCAGTTTTTTCATGGCCGCCTGTTTTTCGTTTTCATCGTAACAGTATATTGTTTCCTGTTTATTCCGGACACGGAATAGCGGGGTCTCCAGGACATATACTTTTTCATGCTTTACCAGGTCCGGGAAAAACTGGAGGAAGAATGTCATCAGCAGGAGACGGATGTGCATTCCATCCACATCGGCATCGGTTGCAATCACCACATTATTGAAACGCAGTCCGTCCAGGCCTTCTTCAATATTCAGGGCGTGTTGCAGTAAATTGAACTCTTCATTTTCATACACCACTTTTTTGGTCAGACCAAAACAGTTGAGCGGTTTACCCCGCAGGCTGAATACAGCCTGCGTTTCAACATTACGGGCTTTGGTGATTGATCCGCTGGCACTGTCGCCCTCTGTAATAAAAATGGTGGTTTCTTTTTGCTTGGCCACAAATTCCTCTTTGCCTTTTGCCGGTGGATCATCATCCAGGTGGTAGCGGCAATCGCGCAGTTTCCGGTTGTGCAGGTTGGCTTTTTTGGCCCTTTCATTGGCCAGCTTTTTAATACCGGCCAGTTCTTTTCTTTCCCGCTCACTTTGCTCGATCCGCTTTTTCATGGCCTCGGCAATGGCGGGGTTCTTGTGCAGGAAATTATCCAGTTCCTTGGACAGGAAATCACCCACAAACTGTTTCATACTCGGACCTTCCAGGTCCACATTGACTGAACCGAGTTTGGTCTTGGTCTGTGATTCAAATACCGGTTCCACCACCCTTACAGAAACGGCGGCCACAATACCTGTACGGATATCGGAAGCATCATAGTCTTTTTTAAAGAAATCACGGATTGTTTTTACATAGGCCTCACGGAAAGCCTGCTGGTGGGTACCGCCCTGGGTGGTATGCTGGCCGTTCACGAAACTGTAAATATCCTCGCCGTAGTCATTATTATGGGTGATGGCCACTTCAATATCCTCGCCGGTGATATGGATGATCGGGTAACGGATCTCATCCTCATTGGTCTTGCGTTGCAGCAGGTCCAGTAACCCGTTTTTACTGATAAAGGATTTGCCATTGAAGTGGATCTTTAATCCCGCGTTCAGGAAGCAATAGTTCCAGATCTGGTTCTCGAGGAATTCCGGAAGGAATTTAAAATTCTTAAAAACGGTTTCATCCGGGATGAACGTGACCAGGGTGCCATTCTGTTCGGTGGTTTTCGCTTCTTTATGTTCCTTGATCAGCACTCCTCTTTCGAATTCGGCTGTTTTTTCCTTTCCTTCCCGGATAGCAGTCACTTTAAAATAATGACTGAGTGCGTTTACTGCTTTTGTACCAACCCCGTTCAGCCCCACAGATTTCTGGAAAGCCTTACTGTCATATTTGGCCCCGGTATTGATTTTACTCACCACATCCACCACTTTTCCAAGGGGTATACCACGTCCATAATCCCTGACAGTCACTGTTTTTCCATCGATAGTCAGTTCCACTGATTTTCCGTAACCCATGGTATATTCATCGATACAGTTATCCATGACTTCCTTGACCAGGACATAGATTCCGTCATCCGGTGAAGCGCCATCTCCCAGCTTACCAATATACATACCTGGCCGTAGCCGGATATGTTCTTTCCAGTCAAGTGATTTGATACTGTCTTCGGTATAGTCAAACAGGTTCGTTGTGTCTTTGTCCTTTGCCATGGTCACGGTACGTTCAGAAATAGATTTGAAATGTTTTTCTTATGGTTATCGGCCGGCCCCCCATTCCGGGGTGGTCATTCCGGCAAATATACCAAAACCGACCTGCCGGAGAGGATTTAGAGTTATTCACAGATGGGGATAAGAAGGGTGATCGTTGTAAAAAAATCAGGGGTGAGAGTTAGGAGTTTGTAGTTAGTAGTTAGTAGTTAGTAGTCAACTTGACAAAAGACTATGAGAATTCGATTACTACCTGAGGAGAAATCTAAAAAGTAATTCCTTCTTAATAATTGAATACGACCTTAGGAGGCTTTGGAAATTGTCTTTTGATGCATATTTGGATTCTTGTTTCTTAGGTTCTTGCTACTTACCCAAAAAGCCAGGGTGACGCCTGGCTTTTTGGGTTGTGACCCCGCAGGGACTCGAACCCTGGGCCTATTGATTAAGAGTCAATAGCTCTACCAACTGAGCTACGGAGTCATTCTACCTGCTTTCAGGCAGTGATGCAAATTAAAAAGAAGAGGGATTCTGAATGGTGATTTTTATCAAAAAACAGTTGCGTTTCAGTCATGTTTTCTTGGAATTCGTTTTGCTAAGGCTAACATGAAAAAATTGGAATCAGATTATACACGAAGACACTTTTATTAAATCAAATAATTAAATATTTTATATATATTATTGATATTCAAATACATAAATTAATTAAATTCTGATCAAATTATTGAAAATATGAAATTTAACCCCTGAGAATACCGGGTTTTTGTAAATTTGTAATTGAGCTAACCCCCCAAATTCTTCCCATTTACGAGGAGTTGAATATGTGAATACGGACCCTGAAAGTCCCGGATATTGTTGGCCTGTTTACGTTTAAAAAAAGAGGAATTATGTATACGTATGAATTGCTGGAAACCGGGTGCTATTACCTGGTGAAAGAGAAGGAAGATTCCCCTGTGATCCTGATTCGTGTGGCAGTAGCCACTGATCATTGTCAGTTTGTGCAGCATTATGACGAACCGATGGAGACCAGTTGGAAAATGAAAAAAGACCCCCTGTTTGATATTATTGAATGCCTGAGTGATGATGCGGTAAAAGCCTGGGAAGTGTACTACCGCAGCAGCCAGGACGCTTTTTTCGGGGAGGACGAGGACGAATAATCCGCTGGTGTAAATTCCGGCGGGCAGTGATTGAAAAAAGGTATTTTAGCCATTCAATCATTGAACATGCGCAACAACACCTCTTCAACGGCTTTACTGCTGTTTTTATTTACCTGTATCAGCCTGCTCAGTTCCGCACAGGAAGATTTTCTGCCCAACGATTACCTGGGAAAGGAATTTTATGCGGGCCGGCGTGAAGCCCTGAGGGCTTCCATGCCTGATAGTTCCGTTACCGTGATATTCGCCTACCCGACCCGTACATTTTCCAATGACGTGGAATATCTCTACCATGCCAACCCGGATATGTATTATTTCAGCGGGTATAAAGAACCTCATTCCCTGCTGATGATATTTAAAGAACCCCAGACTGATTCGGCCGGGAATACCTTTAAAGAAGTCTTATTTGTACAAAAGCGGAATCCGCAGGCGGAACAGTGGACCGGTAAAAGAATGGGCACTGAAGGAGCCAGGGAAAAACTGGGCATCCAGGCCGTTTTCAACGGGGCTGAATTCAGGAATTTCCCCGTCGATTTCACCCGCTTTAAAAAGATATTATTTGATAAGCTGCCCGCTGATGTAACGAACGGGAATGACAAAGCGGACCTGTTTGACCTGCTCGAGCAATTCCGACAGAAAACCAACCTGGCTGACAAAGCCATGCAAGGCAAGGCAGACAGCCGGATGTATTACGAGCTGACCGGGAAACTTCGACGGATCAAAACCCCGGACGAAATGAACCTGTTACGGAAAGCGGTTGAGATATCCTGCCAGGCACATAATGAAGTGATGAAAACCATTCATCCCGGTATGTCGGAACTGGAGATCCAGGGACTGCAGGAATATGTCCATAAAAAACAGGGCGCTGAAGGGGTTGGCTATGGATCAATTGTGGGCTCCGGTGAAAATGGCTGCGTGCTGCACTATATGGAAAATACCAAGACCAGGATCGGTGGTTCCATGCTCCTGATGGATGTGGGTGCAGAGTACCATGGTTATTCTGCGGATGTAACCCGCACGATCCCGGCAGATGGTAAATTCTCCGCTGAGGAAAGAGCCATTTACCAGCTGGTTTATGATGCCCAGGAAGCCGCCTTCAAAACCCTGAAGAACGGATCAAAATTTGCAGATGCCAGCAATGCGGCCAGGGAAACCATTGCAGATGGCCTGGTAAAACTGGGCGTGATCAAAGACAAAAAGGAAGTCTGGAAATTTTACCCCCATGGACTTGGCCATCATATCGGGCTGGATGTACATGACCGGGGCGCCATGGAAACCCTGCTGAAGGATATGGTCATTACCATTGAACCGGGTATCTATATCCCGTCCAACAGTGATTGTGATAAAAAATGGTGGGGTATTGCAGTCAGGATAGAAGATGATGCCCTGATCACGGAAAACGGGTATGAACTCCTCTCCCGTTTTGCCCCACGGAAAATAGAGGATATTGAAAAGATGATCAGCCAGAAAAGTGCCCTGGATAATTTTAAACTGGACCCGCTGGAATCAGGTAAGAAAAAAGGATTTTAAGAAATCAGCGATTCGGTCCTGGTTAATATTTAATGAAATGACCCGGAAGATGATTGAAAATAAAAAAGGGAGCCTTGCAGATCAGGGCTCCCTTTTAATATACTAAAACCGTATTACTGGTAAACAAAATTGAAAGTACCACCAGTAATGGATACCGATGCGCCGCCCGAATCTTTCACAGTACCGGAAAATGTACCAATGATGGTTTTGGTACTGGTATTATGGGAAGTGACTTTATAAATAATACTGGTTCCCGCAATATTTGAATTGGCCTGCCAGTCCTGTCCGGTACTTGAAAGAAATACAAAGGTCCCGGTATTTGTTGTAGGAAGATTGGATGTGTTATACGTTTCATTATTACTAATGCCTCCGGAAATATCAATCAGACCAAGTGAAAACTGGTCCGGCTGCGCATTATCACCCTGAAATACGAGGAGATTTATACCGCTTTGTACAGTAAGAATAGCCATAGCGGACACTCCCTGGTAAGTGGTACTACCGGCAGTAAACTTCCAGTTTACTGCCGCAGCGGCTGTGCAGGTTACCGGGAATGAGCAAGGGGTGGTTCCGGGAACAGGGATATTAAAAGTGCCTGAAGCTGTTGGCGTTCCAGAACCGGTAAGGTCAATGGTTACAGGTCCGGTTGTACTGAAGGTTCCGCTGGCGGAGAATGTCATACCGTTGGTGGCTGTTGTAACAATATTATAAGGACCGGCAGTGGCCACATTTACCGTTATACTCACGGTATTGGAAGCCGTCAGTGGCGTTCCGGCCTGGTATGTTCCGTTGACAACAGCACTGGCACAATTGAAGGCAAAGGTTCCCCCCGTTACTGTGGTTACCTGGAAACTACAGCTGGAAGACCCGGCAGTTACAGGTATGGTTACTGAGCCCGCAGTACCGGAAAGTGTTCCGGAACCGGTAAGAACCACGGGCTGCACACCGATGGACAGGAAAGCCCCGCTGCCGCTAAAGGTCATTCCGTTAGTGGCGGTTGTAGTGATATTATATGTTCCAATGGTTGTTACATTGACCGAAAGTGTAACAGCATTGCTGCCGTTCAGGGCTGTCCCGATGATATAGTTACCACTGGCCGTGGCGCCTGAGCAGGAAGCAGGGCTACCTGTTCCCTGCAGCGTGAATACGGCCGGACCTCCAGCGCCAGAAGGCAAAACAGTAACCTGTACGTCACAATAAGTGCTATCGAAACTGACGGCAAAATTATTCACCCCTGAAGCAAAGGGTGTCCCGTTACTTAACAGGGTTACCTGGTTAATTCCGGTTGAGGTAAACAGGCCGCTGGCACTGAAAAAATACCCGTTTACCGTATCCGTGGTAATATGGTAGGAGCCCGCCTCTGCCACGCTCACACTGATAGTTATTGTATTGGTAGCTGGCACAAGTGCTGTACCGGCCACATAAGTGCCGTTAACTGTTTTTGGTAGACAATCACCTGTAATGTCACTTTGAAGACTACCTTGTGCAGGCGTGCTCGTCCCTTCAAAACTCAGTTCTTTTGCACATCCTGCCAACAGCGTTACAGCCAGCAATAAAACTCCGATTTTGCATTTCATAATCCTGGATCCCTTTAAAACGATAAAAATAAGACTATTTTGAATATTGATTTCATCCTGGTACGAATCTGGCTTTAACAGGCAAATATTATGCTATTTTTGCCCAAATGAACCCAATGAAAAACGTAATTTTCGTTTTATTATTATTTGCAGCAGTTTCCTGTCAGTCGCAGCCTGGCAATGCGGATACAAAGAATAGTCCCGATCAGTTTGAGCAAGGGATACAATCCGGCAATATACAGGTTCTGGATGTGCGTAAAGCCACCGAGTTTAAAACCGGTCATATAAAAAATGCCCTGCAGGCTGACTGGACCAATAAAGACCAGTTTTTTGACCGTATACAGTATGTGGACAAGGACAGACCCGTTTATATTTATTGTATCGCGGGAGGGCGCAGTGCTGCAGCCGCTGAATGGATGAGAAGCAATGGGTATAAAACGGTAATCGAACTAAGCGGGGGACTGCTGGCCTGGAAGAATGCCGGGAAGCCGGTTGAAGGCAGCAGTAATGAAAAACAAATGACCCTGGAAGAATACCAGGCCTCTATTCCGGCCGGGAATACGGTCCTGGTGGATTTTGGTGCTGAATGGTGCCCCCCCTGTGTAAAAATGGAGCCGGTACTGGCGGCCATCAAAAAAGACGCCTCCCTGAAATTTGATTTCATTAAAATAGATGCGGGAATTCATAGTGAACTGATGAAAAGTATGAATATTGAATCCATTCCCGTGTTTATCGTTTATAAGAACGGTAAAGAAACCTGGCGTAAACAAGGACTGGTCAGCCAGGAAGAACTGAGTGCCCAGCTTAAATAAATTTTCATGAAACGGATCCGGATATTTTTACTGCTGGGCCTGTTCAGCCCTCTTTGCTTTTTTGCGCAACACCCAACCGTGCAGGTACTGGACAGCGGAACGGTCACCAGTATCCGTGGATTGAGTGTGGTCAGTAACGAGGTCGTCTGGGTCAGCGGAAGCAAAGGAACAATCGGGCGCTCACTGGATGGCGGCCATACCTGGAAATGGTCCGTGGTCAAAGGATTTGAAAAAAATGATTTCAGGGATATTGAAGCCTTTGATGCCAGTACGGCCATCATTATGAGTGTCGATGCCCCTGCTTATATTCTTAAAACCACTAATGGCGGGGACACCTGGAAAATCGTATATGAAAGCAAGGCAAAGGGAATGTTCCTGGATGCCATGGAATTCTGGAATGATAAAGCCGGTATCGTGATCGGAGACCCGATTGATGGAAAATTTTTTGTCGCCCGTACTTTTGACGGTGGACAGAGCTGGCAGGAAATCCCGATGGATAAACGACCTGTGGCCGACAGCGGCGAAGCCTGTTTTGCAGCCAGTGGAACCAATATCCGGGTCCTGGACCGGGATGAAGCCGTATTTGTAACCGGGGGTCTGCGTTCACGCCTGTTTACCCGGAAACCGCCTGTATTGTTACCCATGGTTCAGGGTAAAGAAACCACGGGGGCCAATTCAGTAACAGTATGGAACAACCGTAAAATGCAGGGTGGGCAGCGGCTGATCGTGGTGGGGGGTGATTTTAATGAACCCGTTTCTGCCGTCAAAAACTGTTACTATTCCACAGACCGTGGCAAAACCTGGAAAGCGCCTGTCACACCGCCACATGGATATCGAAGTTGCGTCGAGTATATATCCATGCAAAAAGCCATCAGTTGCGGTTTAACCGGGGTGGATATCACCTATGACGGGGGCCGTAACTGGATATGGATCAGTAAGGAAGGTTTTCATGTTTGCCGGAAAGCCAAAAACGGGGAGGCTATTTTTTTTGCAGGAAATAGCGGAAAAATCGCTAAGATTGTGTGGGAGTAATTCCCCTGCAAACCTTTACCTGTGTTTAAAAAATTCCTGCAACAGCTCCGCTGGAAAAAACTGGCCCGTCAACTCCGTAAACCGGAAGGCCGTAGTGGTATGGAAGTCGCTCTCCGGATGAATGCCGCCAATGAATTTCTCTACGATTTTACCCTCGATGAAATGCTGGTCACCAATAACCAATCTATCCTTGAAATCGGGTTTGGAAATGGTAAATTCTTTTATAAACAATTTAACCGGGCCGATAATTTACGGGTGACCGGGATGGATATTTCAGACGATATGATCCGTGCAGCCCATGCCCATAACCAGGATTACCTGCAACAGGGGCTGCTGACATTGGTTAAAGGACAGAGTAATAAAATGCCCTTCCCTGATTCAAGTTTTGATAATGTTTTTTGCATAAATGTGGCTTATTTCTGGGAAGAACCCCAGGATCACCTGATGGAAATATTCAGGGTATTGAAAACCGGCGGACGGTTTTATACCACGATCCGGACCCCTGAAAGTATGGCCAGGATGCCTTTCACCCAGTTTGGATTCAGGAGCTTTACCGAAGAAGAATGGAAATTACTTTGCCACCTGAATAATCTGTCCTTTATCCGCTCATCGGTTGTGCATGAACCGGATCTTCCCGGCCCGGGAAGCCTGAGCGGCATCCGGTCATTGTGCCTTGTAGCGGAGAAAAGACAATTATAAATTAGCGAGTATATCTTTTATACTGGGCCTTTTCCTGTAATCGGCATCGAAGAAACGATAGGTAACAGTAGATTCCTTGTCGATAATATAAACAGCAGGCACGGGGAGGAATTTACCATTCGGGCCGTTATTTTTCTCGATATCAAGTCCGCTGCTGCGGTAACGGGCCAGTGTGGTTTCCTCCACTTCATATTCCACATCATATCCTTTCATGATCTTCAGGCCTTCATCATACAGTACAGGGTAACCGGCTTTTGCTTTTTCCACCGTCTGTTTTATATTTTCAGGTTTCTCCGGTGATACAGCCACCACCGTTGCCCCTTTTTCCTGGATCAGTGCCAAAGAATCCTGCAGCCGGGACAATTCCCGGTTGCAATACGGACACCAATAACCCCTGTAAAAGACCAACACCACCTTCCCCTTCTTCAGCAGGTCTTTCAACCTTACCTCTTTACCGTCCTGGTCCTTTGCCTTAAAATCAGGGGCTTTGGAACCGATAAAAAGACCCTCCGGTTTTTCCTGGGCACCGGCCAGTAAGAGGGAGAAAATCAATGTCAGGAAAAAAAAGGCTTTTTTCATATAATCACAGATTTCACAACCAAAAATAAGTACTACTTTACGAAATGGCCAGCCTCATTTTCACATTAACAGAAGATTATTTTTTCTTAATTTTGACCACCTTACAATCCTAAAAATTTACGTTGTATGCCAGGCTCCAGTTCTAATTCCCATTCTGAAAAGTACTATTCACAGGTATTGATCGGTTTTGCCTCACTTATCGCCTTTGTATTGGTGACCTTCTATGCCATCTTCGAATTAAAGGCCACTAAAAACTGGTACTTCTGGGCAGGGATTGCCGGCTTTCTCCTGATTGCAGGTATCTATTTTTGCCTCAGTGCCTTTGTTCATAAGATCAAGTCTGATTTCAACCGCCGGGCCAAACAACGGGAGCAGCACAAAACCTTTATGGCAGATAATTGATCGCCGTTTATACCGGCTGCTTACTGAACATCAGGTAAGCCGCTCCCAACAACAATACAAAGCTGGCCAGGTAACGCCAATGGAAAGGTTCTTTCATGACCCATACGGCAAATCCGCAAAATACCAGCAGGGTAATCACTTCCTGGATCATCTTTAACTGGAATAAATTGAATCCTTCCAGTTTCCCGTAACGATTGGCCGGTACCATCAGGCAATACTCAAAAAAGGCGATCAGCCAGCTGATCAGGATCGCTTTCCACAATGGCCATCCCTGCTGCTTCAGGTGATAATACCAGGCAAAAGTCATAAACACATTCGAGGCAAAAAGTAAAACAATTGTACGCATTGGTTTATTGTTATATAGAACGATAATCAACTACAAATAAAAAAACATCAAGAATTACTGAAAATTCATTGATGCTTTTAACTTCTTAAACCCGGACCCCAGGGGTACAGACTAATCAGCTTAGAAGGAACTACTAACTACAAACTAGTAACTAATTCTGTGCTGTTTTAATATTCCTGAAATCCACCGGTACCAGTTTACTCACACCCGGTTCCTGCATGGTTACCCCGTAAATTACATCCACCGTACTCATGGTCATTTTATTGTGCGTGACAATGATAAACTGTGAGTTATCACTGAACTGGCGTATCATATTGGTGAATTTGCTGACATTGGCATCATCCAGCGGGGCATCCACCTCATCCAGGATACAGAACGGGGCGGGCTTGATCAGGTAGATCGCAAAGAGCAGGGCCGTGGCGGTCAGGGTTCTTTCTCCCCCGCTGAGCTGGGTAAGTGATGAAGGACGCTTCCCTTTAGGCTTGGCCACCACATCAATACCACTGTCGGCCAGGTTCTCCGGGTTCTCCAGTACCAGGTCGGCCTGGTCATCTTCCGTAAATAATGTTTTAAATACTTTCTGGAAATTTTCCCTGACCTGGTGGAAGGTGTCCAGGAATTTCTGGTTGGCTGTCGCTTCCACTTCCTCGATCGTTTTCAACAGGCTGTCCTTGGCATTCACCAGGTCCGTCTTTTGCTCCACGATGAAGTCATATCTTTTTTTCATCTCCGTAAATGCTTCGATCGCCGTGGGATTTACTTCTCCCAGGTTCTCGAGGCGTTTCTTCATACGGTCCGCTTTTTCCTGCAATTCCTCCACCGGCACTTCACCGCTGCGTGATTCTCCCAGGATATCCTCAAGATTGATCCGGAATTCCACATTCAGCCTTTCTTTCATACCTGCCAGCTGGAGTTTCAGTTCGTTCAGTTTATCCTTGATCGCCGCAAGCAGGTATTCCACCTGTTCCTTGTCTTTCACCTGGTGGCGGATCTCACTTTCCTTTTCACTCAGCTGGTTCCTGAAATTATAATAGGCCTGGTCCGCTTCATTCAGGCTGCGTTCTTCTTCTTCTTTTCTCCTGAGTAATTCCAGTAATGCGTCTTCTATATCTTTCAGTGATTGGGCGGATAGTTCAATATTACTGCGCGTATCGGCGAGGTGACTGGTATTGCTTTCGATCTGCTGGTGCAGGTCATTCAGCTGGTTATTTTTAAAATCCAGTTCCTGTTTCAGTCCGCTGATCTTGCTTTGCTGTTTGGTCACATTCAGGTTAAACTCGTTGTACTGCCGGCTCGCTTCATTGTAATCCGATTCGGTTACCCTGAATGCTTCCTCTGCTTCGGCCAGTTTAGCCGAGTTGGCCTGCAATTGCTCATTCAAAATGCCCAACTGGTTCCGTACATCCTCCACGGAGATATGGGTCTGCTGCATCTGCCCGTTCAGTTCCTCGAGCCGGTGCTGGCTGCTGGCCTGCATTCCATGCAGGTTTTCCAGTTTATTCTGCAGGGCAAAAACCTCATTCGTCAGTTGCTGGATCTCTCTTTCCGTCTCGCGGATGGCCGATTCACGGAGATCTTCATTAAAGGCGATCACTTCATTGTGACGGGCCTGAATATCCGCGCGGAGTGCTTCCACCACCCCATCCTGGATGATGATCTCTTCCTGCAGTTTCTCCAGGTTTTTCGCACGGCCGATTTTCTTTCCTTCAATCATACCCACACTTCCACCGGTGAGTGAGTATTTCCCTTTCACATACTTCCCGTGTTTCTCAATCACCACGAACCCGTTGCTGTTCTGCAGGGCATCTTCACTGTCGGCAATAAAAACATTACCCAGCAGGTGTTCAGCCAGCTTGCGGTATTTATCCTCCACTTCCACCACACTCAGTGCCGGTATAGCACCTTCCAGCTGGTGAGCCGCAATACCACTGGCCCCATCGTTTACTTTATCCAGCAGGAAGAAATTGGCTTTTCCTTTTTTATTTTCATCCAGCAGGTGTACGGCCTGTAATCCTTCCTGGAGACTATTCACCACATAATAACTGAGGTAGGGCTCCAGCACATTCTCCAGGGCAGTGCGGTATTCTTCATTCACGTACAATACATCGGAAAGTATGGGGGCATTGTGATTCCAGCTGCTGTTATTGTGCAGGAACTTTACGGAATCCGGGTATCCCTCCATGGAGTCGATCATGCTTTTCAGCAGGTCATGTTCATTCTTCCGGGCATCCAGTTTACGGGTTTCATCAGCCAGGTTGTTCCGGAGTCCATCCAGTACAGCCTGGGTTTGTAATATCTGTTCACGGGTATATTCCTGGTGCTGTTGCAGCTGATCCAGGTCCACTTTCTTTATTCCCAGTTCCTTTTCCTTGAGCTGGCGGTCATTGTCAATATGATGACGTTGCTCTTCCCGTTGTACCCGCTCTTCTTCGATCTGGTGAATGACCCGTTGCAGGTTCTGCACCGAGGTATCCGCCACGGCCACTTTTTTCTCGGCTTCAAACTGGTTGCGCTGGATCTGCTGGTATTCGGCACGGAGACTATCCAGCATCCGGCGTTTTTCATCCAGTATCTCCCGTTTGGCACTGACTTCATTATTAAAACGGGCCAGTTGCTCACTCAGCATTTCCAGGCTTTTCTCTTCATCGGTTACCTGCAGGGAAGTGAAGCCGATACTTTCTTCAATGCCTTTGAGCTGCCCTTCCGCTTTCAGCAGGAATTCATGGAGACTGCCTTCTTTTTCATGGAGGTGCTCAAGACGCTGGGCTGCAAGGTTCTTGTCATTCTCTTTACCACGCACGGTCTGCAGCATATCATTGAACGCATGCTGCATGGACTGCAACTGTCTTTCTTTTTCTACAAAAGCCAGTTTCTCCTGTTCCAGTTCCGCTTCCCGGGTACCTATCTCCGCTTCCAGCCGGTGTTTTTTATCCGTCTCGATGTCCTGCTGCTCATTGAGTTCTTTGTAGGAAAGATTAAATCCTTCGAGGGAGGCTTTTGCCAGTTCAATACTGATCTCGCGGTAATCCTTTTTAATCTCGTGGTATTTCTCTGCTTTTTTAGCCTGGCTTTCCAGTGCCTTCAGCTGGTTATTGATTTCAAAAAGCAGGTCTTCAATACGGGCCAGGTCTGATTCCGTGGCTTCGAGTTTTTGTTTGGCCTCTTTCTTCCTCGTTTTGTAAATCGAAATACCTGCCGCCTGTTCCAGCATTTTACGGCGGCTGTTGTCTTTGTCCTTGATCAGGTCATCCACCATGTCGAGGGCGATGATCGCATAACTGTCGGTGCTGATACCGGTATCGAGAAACAGGTTCTGAATATCTTTCAGGCGGCATTGCACATCATTCAGCCGGTATTCACTTTCCCCGCTTTTATAAAATTTACGGGTTACAGTAACGGTACTGAATTCAGTCGGTAACAGGTTGCGTGTATTTTCAAAAGTCAGGCTTACTTCCGCCAGCCCGCTTGCACTCCGGGTCTTTGATCCGTTAAATACCAGGCTGTCCAGGTTTTCACTCCGGAGCTGACTGATCTTTTGTTCACCGATCACCCAACGGATACTGTCCACAATATTCGATTTACCACATCCGTTCGGTCCGACGATACCGGTAATGTTATCGTCAAAATTCACCACGGTCTTGTCGGCAAAGCTCTTAAAGCCCTTGATTTCTAAACTCTTTAATCTCACGGTTTACTTTTTAATTTCGGGTTAAGTCAGGCGGCGAATTTAAGCCAAAGGCGGATAAAACAAGGGACGGTCCGGGGGCAGTTATTCACAATAGAAAAGGAAAAATGTGGGAAGATTTTTTGAGTCACAAACCGGGGACAAACCTCATCAGGCCTCCTGAATCCGAAGCAGTTTTATATGGCAATCCGCATGCCAGATGCCATCGCTTTATCCTACTTTTAGCGAAAGAATCAGTATGAAAGGGATAAGAGCTCTCGTGTACCTGGTCCTGGCCCTGCCATTTGCCTGCAGTCCGGCAAAAAAAGCCACTGGCCTGAACCGGGTGGTTGTCTGGCAACCCTCCCACCAAACCGATACCGGCAAGGATTTCAGTGAAGCAGCCACCTGTAATGCCATTGTGGAAGCGGCCATGGGTACAGAACCCGGGTTGAAGGAGTACAAGGTATGGAGCCTGGGAAAAACGGACTATCACCATGCCGATTCGGGGAGTAACACAAAGATCCTGCATACCACAGCTGTGCTGGATGGTAAAATTTCAGGGTATGCCTATGAACTGAAGGCCTCCAATCAGAAAAAACCGGGGGTCTTTATAGCCGTGCATAACAACGGGGGCACCAAGAGAAATGCGGTCTGGGGCTATATCCACTATGGTGATCCCAATGAAGCCGCTAACCGGGAACTGGCTGCCCGCCTCGTAAAGGCCATTTGTGCTGTTTCAGGAATGGAAGACCGTGGCGTATTGCTGGACAGTACCACCGGCCGGAATGACTACCGTTGTGCGGCCACCGGAAAACTCAGTTTCTACAGCCTGGATGAAAATGTCAATACGGCCCCGTATCGTGTTTTACTCGAAATCGGGGATAATGCTGCCAGCCGGGCAATCCTGACCGATCCGGTAAAACAAAAGCAGATCGGGGAATCGATTAAGAAGGCGTTGGTGGAATGGATGAGGGAGAAGTTCGTAGTTAGTAGTCGGTAGCCTGCCTGCCGGTAGGCAGGTCAACAGCCTTTTCTAAGTTAGGCCTGTATAATCCTTATAAACCCTTTTTTAAAACCCTATCTGCTATAAGTCTCCCTCAATTCATACTAAATAATCCTTAAA
>CAZFLL010000010.1:0-57516 GCA_964519865.1 uncultured Chitinophaga sp.
TGGCTGTGGTACTTCTTTTGCCGTTTAATATTTTTTGGCCACGAATTCACACGAAAAAAATCAAATACAAGCCACGGATAACACGGATAAACACGGATTTGAAAAGCCTCTTTGAGGCTTTTTTTTTGTTGGCCACGAAATCCACGAATGGGCACGAAAAATACAAATACAAGCCTCGGATAACACCGATTAACACGATTTGAAAAGCCTCAAAGAGGTTTTTTTTGTTGGCCACAATATCACACGAATTCACACAAAAAAATACAATGAAACCGGCTGTTTAATTCGTGCCTATTAGTGTGATTTCGTGGCCAATTACATTTGCCGCAGGCAAATAATCAGTGTTTATCCGTGTGATCCGTGGCTTGTATTTTTCGTGTCTTTTAGTGAGATTTCGTGGCTACCTGTTTGCCGCAGGCAAAAAAAACAGGCCGTCTGCAAAGACGGCCTGTTGATATTTTACAGCGGATACTTACGCTTTTTTCTCTGCGGTGGGCTTTGGCTTTTCAGCTGCTTTACCCAGTGGTCTTTTACCACCGAGGTCCACCAGGATCGGGGCCGCCACGAAGATAGAAGAGTAGGTACCGGTGATCACACCGATCAGCATCGCAAAGGCAAATCCTTTAGTTACCTCGCCACCGACCAGGAACAGGATCAGGATGGTCAGGAACACCGTCAGGGAAGTCATGATCGTACGGCTCAGTGTTTCGTTGATCGCACGGTTGATGATTTCTCCTCTCGGGGCGGTCGGCATCATACGGCTGTCTTCCCGGATACGGTCAAACACGATCACGGTATCGTTCATCGAGAAACCGATAACGGTCAGGATGGCCGCGATAAAGTGCTGGTCGATCTCCAGCGGGAAGGGCACGATATTTTTGGCAAAAGAGAATACAATCAGGGTGACTAATACGTCGTGCAGCAGGGCCACGATCGTACCCAGTGAATACCTCCAGTCGCGGAAACGGATGAAGATATATAAGAAGATCACCAGGAGCGCGAATACGGTGGCTTTTACCGCACCGGCTTTCAGGTCATCTGAAATCGTAGGCAGTACTTTCTTGCTCTGGCGGATATATTTCTCTGTCCTGAACTGTTCGTAGGTCACTCCGTCCGGCAGGAAAGTTTTCAGGCCTTCGTACAGTTTTTGTGAAACCAGGGTGTCTGTAGACGGACTTGAATTCTTGATCAGGTATGAGGTCGTGATGTCAAGCGTTGAGTTATCTGTGATTGTTTTAATAATGGAGTTTTCGCCTTCGAATGATTTGTCCAGTGATTTACGGACTGCTTCCACATCCACTTTGTTGGCAAATTTCACGGTATAACTGCGTCCGCCATCAAATTCCACCCCGTAACGGAAACCGTTAAAGAAGGAAGCCACACCCAGCAGCAGCACCACTACAGAGATCATGTAGGCTACTTTCCGGTATTCAATGAACTTATATTTCGCGTGTTTGAACACCTTCCGGGAAACGCCGGTGAAATATTCAAGGTGCTTTTTCTTATTGGTGAAAATATCACTCACCCAACGGCTCACCAGGATACCGCAGAACAGGGAAAGCAGGATACCGATGATCTGGGTGGTGGCGAAGCCTTTTACAGGGCCCAGACCGAAGTAAAACAGGATAAAGGCGGTAAGCAGGGTGGTGACGTGCGCATCCAGTACAGGAGGCAGTGAACGTTTATACCCCTCATTGATGGCCGGGATATATCCTTTACCCTTGGTCAGTTCTTCCTTGATACGTTCATAAATAATTACGTTGGTATCCACCGCCATACCAATGGTCAGTACGAGGCCCGCGATACCAGGTGCTGTTAAGGTGGCACCCAACCCGGCCAGGATACCTACTGTAAAGAGCAGGTTCAGGATCAGGGCAATATTGGCCACCCAGCCACTGGTATTATAGTAAACCAGCATCAGCAGGAAGATCACAATAAAGGAGATAAAGAATGCGAGTGAACCGCCATTGATGGCCTGTGCACCAAGGGTGGGACCTACTTCCTGGTCCTGGACAATCTTGGCAGGAGCGGGGAGTTTACCGATTTTCAGGATATTGGCCAGGTCAGTGGCTTCCTGTTGTGAGTAGCTGCCGGTAATCGAAGAGATACCATTGGGAATCGGGTTGATTACATTGGGGGCTGATTGCACCACATTATCCAGTACAATGGCGATGGGCTTACCGACATTTTCTTCGGTCATTTTTTTCCAGATACTGGCACCGCCCGGTTTCATTGTCATTTCGATCTGTACTTTACCAAACTGATCAAAGTCCTGGCGGGCATCGGAAATAGCATCCCCTTCCAGTTTGGCAGCAACACGGTTATATGTTTTCAGGGCATAGAGGGGAACAAATTCCACGGCTACTCCTTTTTTGTCTTTATCAGGAATACCATAGGCAAACACCACATCGGTCGGGAAATTGCTTTTGAATTCATTCAGGTAATTACGGAAAGCGGCGGTGTCACGGATCATAACAAATCCGATCCAGGAAGGATACTGCAACGCGCCTTTCGCATCCTGGCGGGGCAGGTCAAACTGGATGTATTTTGTAATAATGTTGGTATTAGCGGCATTGGTTTTAGTGGTATCCGTTTTCTTCTTGCCGGTGTCAGCCACATCGTTAATATTGATCGCTTTGGTGGTATCTGTTATTTTTTTACCGGCAGTATCAGCTTTTGCAACAGCACCGGTATCTTTCTTCACGGTGGTGTCAGCAATGCCGCCATATTTTGCATTATAGGCATTGATGGTACGTTGCCAGCCATTTTCGTAATTCTTATCTTCCAGGGTGTATACTTCCCAGAACTGCAGGTTGGCCGTGCTCTGTAACAGTTTACGTACCCTTTCTTTATCCTTGATACCAGGCAGCTCTACGTTGATCAGTCCGCGTGAAGGAACCGGATTGATGGAAGGCTGAGCCACACCAAACTGGTCGATACGTGTTCTTAAACGATCGAAGGTCAGGTTGAAGGCTGTTTTAGCCTGGTCACGGATATAGCTTTCTGTTTTGCTGTCGCTGGATTTAACATCGATCACGTTATTGCTTGCGCCGGCAAATAAAGAAGCCAGTGGCTTATTGGGTTCCAGCTTACGGTATTCCTGGATAAACAGGGTGATGAAATCCGCATCGCTGTTTCCTTTCCGGCTATCCGCATTACCGATCGCTTTCAGGAAATTCGGATCACTTGAATTGTTGGCCAGGGATTTCAGCAGTTCTGACATCTCCACTTCCAGGGTAACGTTCATACCACCCTGCAGGTCAAGACCCAGGTTCAGCTCTTCTTCTTTGGCTTTCTTATAACTCATTGCCCCGTTGATACCGTAGGTTACGGTAGTATTCTCGGTGGCTTTGATCAGGCTGTCCGCGTAATGGGTGCGGATCATGTCCAGCTCTTCCTGGTAAACTGCTTGCGCTTTCTTGTCGCCGGGAAATTTCACTGCTGCAGACGGGAAATTCTTGCTGACATATTCCTGCGCCTGAGCCTGCATTTTCTTTTCATGGTTTTTTACAAACCAGGTAAAAGACAGCTGGTACAGCGAGTACACAATAAGCAGCACAGTGAAAAAGCGAACCAAACCTTTCAGTTGCATACGTTGATCGATTTACATTTTATCCCGCACAATCGTTGTATAGTTGGGATAAAGGGTTTACATAAATTTTAAAAGAATTCCCGCAACAGCACAGGGTCCGTTACGGGCGGGCAAAGATAGTTTTTTCGGAGCAATTCCCGGCATGGAAAAATGGGTTCTTGTAGACTGATTTTTAAAAACTTAACAGGGGGCAATCCGTACCTTTAACCAGCTATGATTCCTGATTCCCGGAAAGTCTTTTTCGCCCTTCTACTGGCTGCTGCCGGACTGGTCGCATTCCACCCGGTCGGCCGGTTTGCTGACGCGGGAACCCGTCCCGGACATTTCGGAATATCCCAGCAGTCTATGTCTGACACATTCATATACAACTTGTTACAACAGCGCCCTGACCTCTTTTCTAATATCCAGGGCAATCAGGAGGCATTGGGCATCCAGGTTATTTATACCCGGATCGACCGGGATAAAAAGGGGAGACCGGTCTTTACCAGTCACCGGTACGGGGTCGATAGCGCCCGGTACTATTACCCGGCATCCACGGTCAAACTACCCGTGGCCATCCTGGCCCTGCAGCGGCTGAATGAGCTGAAAATACCCGGGCTGGACAAAAACAGCACAATGATTACCGGGTCGGCAGGGGGTATGCAGACTGAAGTTTGCAATGATCCTTCTTCACCCGATGGCCGGCCAAGTATTGCGCATTATGTGAAAAAGATCCTGCTGGTCAGTGACAACGACGCATTTAACCGGCTTTATGAATTCCTGGGACAGGAGTACATCAACAAGACACTGCACCAGATGGGGTATAACCAGGTGCAGATCATTCATCGCCTGGATATCAGTTTGCCGGAAGAGGAAAACCGTTTTACCAACCCGGTGAGATTCATCGATTCATCCGGGCAACTGTTATACGAAAAAATGGCAGAAAGAAGTCAGCTGGTCTATGCCCCGAGGGATACCAGGATGGGAAAAGGATACCTGAAAGCCGGACAGCTGGTCAATGAACCTTTTGATTTTTCAAAGAAAAACCGGTTTACGTTGGAAGAACTCAACGGGATGGTAAGATCAGTAATGTTCCCGGAATCTGTTCCGGCAAATCAGCGGTTTAACCTGACCCGGGAGGATTACACATTTCTCCGGCGCTATATGTCCATGATGCCCCCCGAATCGGTATCACCGGTTTATGATACCAGTGAACATTGGGATACCTATGTGAAGTTTTTACTGTATGGTTCTGAAAAAGGAACGGCAAAACCGGGTATCCGGATTTTTAATAAAGTTGGGGATGCCTATGGTTTCCTGATTGACGGGGCCTATATCATGGAGCCGGAATCCAATGTGGAATTCATGCTCAGTGCTGTGATCTATTGCAACAGTGACGGGATTTTCAATGATGATCATTATGATTATGATTCCGTTGGTCTGCCATTTATGAAAAACCTTGGCCAGGTGATACTGGAGTATGAACGAACAAGAGTTAGGAAAAACAAACCTGATCTTTCTCAATTCCTTTTTAACTATAAAGATTGAGTTTTATTATTCGTTATCTTCACGCGCCAAAAAACAAGTACGAAGTATCCTTCGATACGTCCCGCATGAAATTTTATCTTAACCCTGAATTATATTTTTTACGGGACTACTCAGGATGACAAGAACGTTTCGTTTTTATATGAACGTCTACTAAACAACAAACGACAAACAACAAACTCTTATGCAATTATCTTCTTTCCTGCAGCGCTTCAATGAACCGGAAACTTTAAAGATGGCCAAACTGGGCCGTGAATTAAGGGCAAAGGGAATTGACGTTATTGATCTTAGTCTTGGTGAACCCGATTTTGACACCCCTGAACATATAAAGCAGGCTGCAGTAAAAGCCATCCAGGACAACTGGAGTCATTATACACCGGTATCCGGTTACCCCGATCTGCGTGAAGCAGTTTGTACCAAACTGAAACGAGATAATAACCTGGAGTATAAAGCAGAAAATATTGTCACTTCGACCGGTGCGAAGCAAAGCCTGGCCAATGCCATTCTGGCCCTGGTCGATGATAATGATGAAGTGATTATCCCGACACCTTACTGGGTCACTTATAGTGAACTGGTAAAGATCGCCCGCGGTAAAGTGGTGGAGATAAAAAGCAGTCCTGATGCCGGTTTTAAGATCAATGCCGCGCAACTGGAAGCAGCGATCACTCCAAAATCAAGGGTATTCCTTTTTTCTTCGCCTTGTAATCCCAGTGGGGCAGTATACAGCAGGGAAGAGCTGGAAGCACTGGCGGTGGTGTTCCGCAAGCATCCGCAGATCATGATCATCTCCGATGAGATCTATGAGTATATCAACTTCGTGGGCAAACATGAGAGCATTGCACAGTTTGCCGATCTGAAGGACCGGGTGATTATTGTCAACGGACTCAGTAAAGGATTTGCCATGACCGGCTGGCGTCTCGGGTATATTGCCGCCCATGCGGATGTGGCCAAAGCCTGTGAAAAGATTCAGGGCCAGTTTACCAGTGGTACCAACTCTATTACTCAGAAAGCTGCCGTGGTGGCCCTGACCACCGACCTGCGCCCGACGATGGAAATGGTGGAGGAGTTTACCCGGCGCCGGACAAAAGTGCTGGAGATCGTTAAAGATATTCCCGGGGTGATCTGCCCGGAACCTGAAGGAGCTTTCTATATTTTCCCGGATGTGAGTTATTACTACGGGAAGAGTGATGGGGAGAACAACATCACGAATGCGGCAGACCTGTCTATGTATTTACTGAATACCGCTCACGTATCCTCTGTTATGGGGGACGCCTTCGGAGAGCCGAAATGTGTGCGTTTTTCCTTTGCCAACAGCATGGAGAAAATTGAAGAGGGCTGGAAACGGATCAAAGCCGCACTGGCAAAACTGAAATAAGTCTGTAACAGAAGAATAAAGAAGGCCCTGCAGCGATGCAGGGCTTTTCCGTTTTGGAACCTTCACTGAATATTGTACATTTAATATTCCTGCTGTGGTTTATGTGTCAGCCTGTACAGGTGTGCGGATGTAAAAATCAATCTTACCCCTGAATTCAGTATATAGAAGAAAAATGACAGGAATATATGGCCAGGCAAAAATTAAAACAACATGCATGTGCCAACTGCGGGTTTGAATTCAGTGCCAGCAGTGAGCATACCAATTATTGCCCAAACTGCGGGCAGGAGAATCACAATCCCCGGTTCCCGCTGATCCATTACGGGTATGAATTACTGGAGAGTTTTTTGCATTTTGATACCAAGTTCCTGTATTCTTTTAAGTCATTATTATTCAGGCCAGGGGTCATGACGGATAACTATATCAACAATATCCGTGGCCGGTATACACCTCCTTTCAGGCTTTTTGTTTTTATTTCCATTTTTGCCCTTATTGTGATGGGCATATTTGAAAAGAACCTGGCCAAGTCAGGGTATTTTGGCACTTATTCAGCAGAAGCAATTCACAATAACCTGACCATTGGGGAGATTTTTGATCAGTCAGCTGATACTGTGAAGGACCAGGTGCTGGTTCCTCCATTTTCCTGGGTGATGAAGAACCCGGAAGTCACCAATGCGGACCTTCGGGTGTTGAAGCGGATGCCGAAAGACAGTGTGGGGGACTGGCTGGTCCGCTATGGGTACAGCAATAACCTGCTGACCCGTTTTTATGCACTGAATAAAAAACTCAGGATCAGCCGGCAAATGACAGTTCCGGAAACCAGCCTGATGATCTCCTCGATCTTTAAATGGCTTTTCCTGATCATGATCCCTGTTAATGCATTTATTTTTTTTATAGTTTTCTACCGGAAACGCAACTTTTTTTACGACACCCTCCTGTATTCTGTTCACTTCACCTCTTTTTTCCTGGTAGTATACGCCCTGATGCTGATGGAGATTTTATGGTTATCCAACATAAACACTTCAATCCTGGTGGTACTATTACTGATCGACCTGTTTTTGATAGCCCTTTACCTGGCCCTTTCCCTGAAGAAAGTTTTTAAATTTAACTGGATCAATACCATAAGCCGGATGATTATCAGTTTCCTGTTGTCCTTTTCTGTTTACCAGTTGGTACATTACCTGATCTCCTACAATTCAGGGAGATAAATCCGGGGTAAGCTGTTTGTATTTTTTATTGCCCGGCGAAGGGTGTTCCAAAAATACCAACAGCCAGTTCGGCCCAGGTAAGTAAAAGCAGGACAATGATTACCGCGCAGATAGCCCATCGGTGACTTGCTTTTTTAACCCTGCGCAGCACCAGTTCAATCAGCAGCCCTGTGCCCGTAAGCAATACGGCAGCTGCCAGGAAATCAAAAAATGACCACTTTACTTCGTTGGTGAATATCATGGCAATGGCCGGGATTAACAGGATCAAAACAATAACTCCGAGAATAGCCCGCAACCGGGTACGTTGACTGATCATATTGGTTTATTTAATCCCGGCAAAGATATAAAAAAGTACTTTGTATTTCAAAGTAAAATTTGAATTTTCTGGATTTTATCCCGTGGGTGTGATTAAAATGCCGGTAAATAATGGGTTAAAGTCAGTTCCGGTTTCCTCCTAACATTAAAATACTACTATTTGATATCGCGGAAAGTGGCACATTTATACCTGCCAGCTAATAAAAAACTATATGTATGCGGATTAAATTTTTGTGTATCTGTCTTTGTGCCTTCTATGTCCCGAAGGCCCAGTTTGCAAAAGAGTGGACGACTATTTACACGGAGAGCTTCAATTCAGAGAATCCAAATTTTACAATGGCAGGTTATGACAATCGCAATAATGTCATCCCCACAACAGATATCCGGTTAAATAACGGGCGGGTGGAAATTAATCACGAAAAAAGCCGCAATTCAAATGTGGTCTGTAATATTCCCATGACAATGCTGAAAAGCATGAACCCGGTTCAGCAGATCAAAACCAATATCGGATTTTTGAAAGAGGCTCCCCAGGGATATGCGGGAAAGTCTCAAACCTATGCCACCTTAAACTGGCAGCTGGCCAATTACCTTTATAGCAGCTCGGATTACAAAATGACTTTCTGGTATAACTCCAATGGAGAATATAGTTTCAACTGTTATAAAGATCAGGATTACAACAAGAAGTTGAACCTTCCTGAAAAACAAAGCGGGTATTTAAAGAAAGGAATCGGGCTGACGAATGAGATCATGATTGAAATGGCTATGCCGGCTGTTCGTTTTTATTTTAACGGCAAACTGGCTGACTCAATGACAATAACCGGGGCGGATAATGATTTCCGGAGAATACTGGATATTAAAATCGATGCCTTTCCGGGTGTCTCCCTGTATGCAGAGGATTTAAGTATTTCCTGTCTCCAGTACAAGCCAACCCTGACTAAAGGAAGTTTAGCGCAATTATTCCCCGTTTTAATGGCGGCCAGGCAATCAGATATAAAGTTTATGCCGTTGTTCCTGGAGCAGAAGGACTATTCAAAATCCTCCCTTCAACTGTCAATGCCTGGTTCTTCAGGAAAGGTCTCCTGGCAGGAACACAGCTTCTATATACCCATTAAAGCTGGTGTCAAGCCGGAAAGCATGATAAAGTCACTATACAACAGTATTCTGCCACAAGCCGGTAAGTATAACCTGGTGGGGAAACTGGAAATGATCCAGGAGGAAGAAGACGGATCGCCTGCCCTCGAGGGTAATTTTTATTCTAAAACAAACCTGAACTACGAGGTGGTTCATATTTTTTATTCTTACAGGAATTCCGGATTTGTAGTGCAGGTAGTAGTACGGTAATTAATTGACGTTAACTAAACGTCCTGCAGAACCGGAATTCTGAATGTTCTTTTATTGTTTGATATTTATAATAAAAAAGGTGACCTGTTATGAGGTCACCTTTAAAGTGTTATTTGAATTTGCTAATTACTTCAGGTCAAACCGGTCAAGGTTCATCACTTTGGTCCAGGCGGCTACAAAGTCTTTTACAAACTTTTCCTTTCCATCTATACAGCCATAGACTTCGGCAATGGCTCTCAGTTCTGAATTAGAACCAAAGATCAGGTCCACGCGTGTACCTGTCCATTTAGCCGCACCTGTCTTACGGTCGCTGCCTTCAAATACATCCTTCGATTCAGAAACCGCTTTCCATTTTGTGTTGTAGTCGAGAAGGTTCACAAAGAAATCGTTGGTCAGTACACCTGGTTTACCGGTAAATACACCATGTTTTGACTGATCAGAATTGGTATCCAGTACACGCATACCACCCACCAATACGGTCATTTCGGGAGCGGTCAGGGTGAGGAGCTGGGCCTTATCAATCAGTAATTCCTCGGCAGACAGGGTATATTTTGTTTTTGCATAATTGCGGAAACCATCCGCATTCGGCTCCAGGAAGGCAAATGATTCCACATCAGTTTGTTCCTGGGTGGCATCGGCCCGTCCGGGTGTGAAAGGAACGTTCACCGCGAAGCCGGCATTTCTTGCTGCCTGTTCTACAGCGGCTGATCCTCCCAGTACAATCAGATCTGCCAGGGAAACCTGTTTGCCACCGGTTTGGGCACTATTGAATTCTTTCTGAATGCCTTCCAGCGTATCCAGCACCTTAGACAATTGAGCCGGGTTATTTACTTGCCAGTATTTCTGAGGAGCAAGGCGTATACGTGCGCCATTGGCACCACCACGTTTATCTGATCCACGGAAGGTGGAAGCTGAGGCCCAGGCAGTGGAGACCAGTTGGGATACAGTGAGTCCTGCAGCAAGGATTTTTGTTTTCAATGCTGCAATATCGGATTCGTCGATCTGCTTGTAGGTAACAGCGGGGATCGGATCCTGCCATACCAGTTCTTCTGCGGGTACTTCAGGGCCGAGGTATCGGGTAATCGGTCCCATGTCGCGGTGCGTCAGTTTGAACCAGGCACGGGCAAAAGCATCGGCGAATTCATCCGGATGTTCAAAGAAACGCCTGGATATTTTTTCATAAACGGGATCCACCCTGAGGGAAAGGTCAGTTGTCAGCATAAAGGGAGCATGACGTTTCGCGGGATCATGGGCATCCGGTACCAGGTCAGCCCCGGCATTGCCCTTGGGTTTCCATTGGTGGGCACCGGCAGGACTCTTGCTTAATTCCCATTCATATCCGAAAAGGTTTTCAAAATAATTATTGCTCCATTTGGTAGGGGTGGTGGTCCAGGCACCTTCCAATCCGCTGGTGATCGTGTCACCTGCATTACCGGAGCCAAATGTATTCTTCCACCCGAGGCCCTGTTCTTCAATGCCTGCTGCCGCGGGTTCTTTTCCCACATATTTGGAGGGATCAGCTGCTCCATGGGTTTTGCCGAATGTGTGACCACCGGCAATCAGGGCCACTGTTTCTTCATCGTTCATGGCCATACGCGCGAAAGTCTCACGGATATCACGGGCAGCGGCGATCGGGTCAGGGTTTCCGTTAGGTCCTTCAGGATTTACATAGATCAGTCCCATCTGTACAGCCGCCAGCGGGTTTTCCAGGTCACGGTCGCCGGTATAACGTTTGTCACCCAGCCACTCTTTTTCAGAACCCCAGTATACATCTTCCTCCGGTTCCCATATATCCTCACGTCCGCCACCGAAACCGAAGGTTTTGAAGCCCATGGATTCAAGGGCACAGTTACCGGTAAGGATCATCAGATCCGCCCAGGAAAGTTTCTTACCATATTTCTGTTTGATCGGCCAGAGAAGCAAACGGGCTTTGTCGAGGTTGGCATTATCGGGCCAGCTGTTTAACGGGGCAAAACGCTGGGTGCCTGAACCTGCTCCGCCACGGCCATCTGCCGTACGGTAGGTACCGGCACTGTGCCAGGCCATCCGGATAAAGAAAGGACCGTAATGTCCGTAGTCAGCAGGCCACCAATCCTGTGAGGTGGTCATCAGTTCGACGATGTCTTTTTTCACTGCGGCCAGGTCAAGTGATTTGAACTCCTCCGCATAATTGAACGACTCACCCATCGGGTTGGAAAGGGAAGAGTTTTGACGAAGGATATTTAATTTTAGCTGGTTGGGCCACCAGTGCTGGTTGCCGGTGCCATTGCCGGCACTTTGTTTATTCGTTGCCCCGGAAAAAGGGCATTTGCTTTCGCCGCCTGTATTGTTTCCAGGGTTCGCCTGGTCTGTAGTATTTGCCATGATGTGGTGTTTTAAATGTTTTTATGTGCTGAATGAAACAGGTTTCAGGTAAAAAAGTAAAGATAAACCGGTAACATTTCAGGGGCAAAATTATGCTAAAGATTGATTGAAACGGAACATTTGAGTCGCCTTGCAATGAATTAAATTAGCTTAAACAATTTTGTTTCGGTATTGTTTAAGACGGCACTTTTTTTCTTTGGATCAGCTGTCTTCCGGATCAGGTGATCTGGAATTAAAAGTCTGTATAAGGGAAAAACCTGTCACTTTTTAGAATCAGCAATTTTGGCATAATTTAAAAGCCGGTTACCATATCATTTTGCGGTTCCTCCTGACAAAGCAAGGCCGGAATTATATACATTTATCGCTATCGATGTATTTGCGGTCCGATTACCGGTAGCAGAAAGGGGATTGTACAGGCAACTGGTCAGCCACCTTGTAGAATCAGGTATACCCAAAGACCGGTTTTTTTTATCTTAAAGGAATCGGCGCCGGAGAACGGGGGAATGCAGGGAGGGAATTCTCCTGCGGATGTTGACCTTGGGCTTGAAATTGATATGTAATTTAAATATGTATGAAGTGATTCTAAAAGTTTAACTTATTTTGGGAATATGATTACAGATATTAATATTTTAAAAACGGAAATACTCTCTGATAACTGGTATATCCTGCGGAAGATCACCTATGATTATGTAAAGAAAGACGGCAGCAGGCAGACACAGACCCGTGAAGCCTATGACCGGGGGAACGGGGCCACCATTTTGTTGTATAATAAAACATTACGTACAGTTATACTTACCAGACAGTTCCGGCTGCCTACCTTTTTAAACGGTAATCCGGACGGGATGCTGATTGAAACCTGCGCAGGTCTGCTGGAAATGGATAACCCGGAAGATTGTATCCGTCGTGAAACCGAAGAAGAAACCGGGTACAAGATCAATTCAGTCAGGAAAGTGTTTGAAGCCTATATGTCGCCCGGGGCCGTTACAGAAATTATTTATTTTTTTATTGCCGAATATTCAGCCGATATGAAAGTGACCGAAGGGGGAGGAGTGGCCCATGAAGAGGAGAATATTGAAGTGCTGGAAACCGGGATCGATCAGGCTATGAAAATGGTGGAAACCGGGGAGATCAGGGATGCCAAAACGATCATGTTACTGCAGTACATCATACTGAAGGGGATTTTGTAGTTCTAATTTTTTGTTAATGCCTTTTCCCTGCTTGCCTTACTCAGGCAAAGATCAGAACTTTATGCAGCCAAACCTTCGGTTATGAATAAAATCTACTTCTCCGGATTGTTATTTTCCGTTCTTCTTTTATCTGCCTGCAGTAAGGATTTCCTGAAATCTTATGACCGCCGTATCGTAGGGGTCTGGCGCATTACCGATATCAACAGGACCGGTCTGGGTGGCAGCACCGAAAACCTGCCTTTTCAGAGCGGTGAGTTTAATTTCAAGGATGATGGTGGATTGGTCTACACGGATGACGCCGGAACTGTTTACCAGGGAACCTGGAATATTGAAAAAAGCTATTATAACGAAACCACACAACAAAGCCTGAATATTACGGTGGTTAATTTTACCACCCAGCAGGTCAAAGGGGAATATTATGATGATATCAACTTCACCCAGACGGACCGTTTTAAAGCCCGGATCAACCAGGGACTGCATACGTATGTCACCAGGTTTGATCGTTAGTGATAAGAAGGTGTCGGGTGTGAGATGTCGGCTATTGTCAATCCGTTTACTGCTTTAGGCTTACACTTTGCCGGTAAACAACTCCCTGCTTTAAATTTATTGACTTATTAATTTTGACTTTTGACTTCCCCCGCTTTCTCCAATAAAAGCTGATGTATCTCCATCACCTGCGGTATCACCAGCTCCTGTTCATCATTCCTTATCACCGCATCACATAGTTTCATTTTCATTTCCTCATTGATCTGCCGGTTCATCCGTTTTTCGATTTCCTCTACGGTCAGTCCGTCTCTTTTGATTACCCGCCGGATACGAAGCGGTTTAGGCGCATACACACCAATGATGAAATCCAGGTTTTCACTGGCACCACTTTCAAACAGGAGGGCTGCTTCACGAACAGCATAAGGGGCGGACTGGCGACGGAACCATTCTTCCGAATGTTTTATTGTGACCGGGTGTATCAGGCTGTTCAGCAATGCAAGTTTTTCCGTATCGTTGAAAACGATCCCGGCCAGGTATTTGCGATCGAGCTGACCATCCCGATAGCTGGCTTCCCCAAAATGTTGCTGAATTTCTTTTCGCAGTCCCAGGTCCGTATTCATGATCAGCTTGGCGGCATCATCGGCATAATATACCGGTATACCCATCGTCTCCAGTATCCTGGCCACGGTGGATTTGCCACTGCCGATGCCGCCGGTAAGTCCAATACGGAGCATGAAATGAATTTTGTTCAGGAAAGATAGAGAAAAGAGTTTGTAGTTCGTAGTTTGTAGTTCGTAGTTTCCTTCTAGGGAAACGAACTACAAACTACTAACGACAAACCACAAACTAAAAAGACCGGAGGATTGCAATCCACCGGTCTCCGGATAATTTTGCTAAGAACTATTTCTTCACTTCCGCCGGCTTATTCAACGCCGTTGTCCAGTCCATACTGATCGCTGATTTTTCGATCTTGATATAGCTGCCCGGACTTGTTTCGATGTTCAGGGTGGTGCCATCATCATTTACTTTATTGATGGTGCCATGGATACCGGCGATGGTAACGATCTTGTCCCCTTTCTGCAGGTTCTCAATAAAGTTCTTCTGATTCTTGGCCCGTTTGGATTGCGGGCGGATAAAGAATAACCAGAATACGACGATCATCAGACCGAGAAAGATAAACTGGAATCCGCCGCCGGCACCTTGTCCGCCTTTCCCGTCTGCACCCGGAGGCACACAACCGGCAAATACAAAGGCCACAACGGCGATACTGAGATAAGAATTG
This sequence comes from uncultured Chitinophaga sp., assembly GCA_964519865.1. Lineage (GTDB taxonomy): Bacteria > Bacteroidota > Bacteroidia > Chitinophagales > Chitinophagaceae > JJ008. The sequence continues at coordinate 14,672 of CAZFLL010000010.1, forward strand.
ATTTTGCTGTACATGCTTGTATGTTTATTATTTATCACTTACTTCCCCTATAAAGGACAGGGTATGCTCTTTTGATGGTTTTGTATTGGCCAGTACATGCACCTGTTTGGTAATGGTTCCCATACCACTGCCATTGAATTTGGCTTTGATCAGGCCTTCCTGCCCGGGGGCGAAAGGTTGTTCCGGTTTTTCGGGAATCGTACAACCACAGGAGGCGGTTACATTTTCAATGATCAGGTTTTTATCCCCGGTATTTTTGAAACGCCAGGTGATCTCAATTTCCTTGTCTTTTTTCAGTTTACCCAGTTGCTGGGTGGTGGAATCAATCCAGACCAACGTGGTGAAATTGGTGGTATCATTCACGGCTTTTTCAATTTCCGCTTTAGACATCTTTTCTACAGGTGTTCCTTTCTTATCTATTTGTTGACAGGCTCCCATTGAAATGGCGGCAATTAAAATAAGGGCTGTTTTTTTCATGTCTGCTTAATTTATTTAAGGGGTATGAAGGTTGGCAAAGTTAGATAAAATCACCGGACAGGGATCATGGTTTTTTATAGTCCACTTTTTCCATTTTCCCTTGCTGGACCAGGTCCTTGTGAATATTGTCGAGGATACCATTGACAAACTGTCCGCTTTGCTGGGTGCTGTAATCCTTGGCCAGGTCGATGTATTCATTAATGGTAACCTTGGGGGGTATGGTTTCAAAATACAGGAATTCAGCCACACCCATCTTCATCATGATCATATCCAGTTGGGCAATCCGCTCCGGATCCCAGTTCTTGAGTTTGGGAATGATCAGGGTCTGCAGGTGTTCACTTTTCTCCAGGACAGTCTGTAAAAGGGATTTGGCAAAACCGGCTTTATCTGCGCTCAGCATCTGGTTGAAATGCAGGGAGCCGGGTTTCTGCAGGTAACTGCAAAGCAACTGTACCACCATTTCGCCGTCATCATCCCAGTTGGAAAAATTTTCTTCAATATGAGAGACAAAAACCTCGTTGGCCAGCATGAGGTCATTGAGGATAAACTCCATGATCTTTTTCTCTTCTGTTTTTTCCCTGGCTCCTTTTGAAATATAGTTTTTGTAATCCGGGGTTTCGGACAGGGTAAGATAGGTCCGGCGGATCAGGTCCCTGTTGCCCATCAGTTCCGGCTTATCTTTTGCAAACTGTTGTTTCAGCTCAGGATCTTCCAGCATCTTCCAGAGAAGTTCATTCCCGGCCAGCTTGGTATTCACATTCAGGTCATCGGCAGAAGGTAAATGCTTGGAGGCACGCTGGTGGGCATCGGTTTCTGCGTAACGGGTCACTTCTGTCAGGAACCAGGTGAGGTAAACCAGCAGTAAACGGGTCTGGTCAAAATGCTGTTGTAATAGTTTCTGGGCTTCTCCGGGTTTTAATTCGGTTTCTGATATAGATACAGTGTAGAGGGTCTGCATCACTTTAACCCGGATATTTCTTCTGCTGATCATGTGTTTGTAAGAACTTATTTTAGATGTGCAAAGATAAGGAACCCGGATGGCATTAGGCCGGGCTGTGTATAAATGAAAAAGCCCGTTGAAAATCAACGGGCTCTAATGCTCAGGGTCGGTTATTCTTTTATAAAACGCAACAGGCTGATACCTGAAGGGCTGCTGATCCGGACAAAATAGATTCCGGCCGGCAAACCGGTTACAGAGATGTCTTTTTTGATGGATAGGTTGCTTATTGTCTCCTGTTTCAATCGCCGCAGGTCGGCGGTTAAAATTTCAATGTGGGTATTACTGACTGCTGCTCCAAAATGTATGGTAAGCTGATCTTTGGCAGGAACCGGGTAAAGGTAGGCGGAATTCTGCCCCTGGTCGATCATTACACTGACCACAGCACTGTATTTGGATTGCTCATCCAGGTCAGTCTGTTTCAACCGGTACCAATTCATGCCGGTAGCCGGCCGTTCATGCAGGTATTCATATTGCTGGTCGCTGCCGCTGTTGCCCTGGCTGGCAATCGTGACCAATGGCAAAAACCGGATCCCATCCTGGCTCACTTCTATCGTAAACTCTTTATTGTTTTGTTCAAAGGAAGTGGTCCACTTGAGCAGGGTTTGTTTTTTATGAATGGCCGTACCGGTAAAGGAAGTGATGGTTACTGGCAGGGTGGCCCCGGCATCCACCAGGAAGAAACGGGAGAAACCGGTGAAATTACCGGTAAATAAAGTGGTGCCAGATCCCAGCGTACTGACAGTCGGCGTGACAAGCACTGTATTTGACGAGTTCGCAGCGGCAGCAGAGGCGGCCGTTGTTTTTGCAATCCGCAGGGTATTGGCATTTTTACCACCCAGTTCCGCATTTTCAAAATACAGGGCGATCGTATAATTGGTAGTACCCGTATTGGTAGTCGGTGTAATGGCAAAAACTTTTGCAGATCGTTGTCCGCCCAGTGCACTGACCCAACTGGTGCCACCCGCTTCCAGGGAGGCGTTTACACAACCCAGGGAGGCATTCACCCCGCCAATGCGGAAGAGCAGTTTGCTGTTATTGGAATAAAAGTAATCATTGCTTCCCACGGCAATATGATTGGCTGAAGTGGAACCGGCACTTGTTTCAATGGCGGTTCCGGTGGCTGAAACAGTTAACCGGATAATCGGTTTGATACCGTTGCCGTAATACGTGACACTGCTGAAAGAACCGGAACAGTTGATACCGTTCTGGTATATTAAATTGCCCTGTGTGGCAGTACCTCCATCTGAATAACCTCCCGTACCATCTGCGGCATTGCCCGCGTCAGCGGTGGTATTATCATAACAGATCTCAACCGCCAGGTTACTGGTACCATCCCAGGTAAAAGGTGTACTGAGGGTAAAACTATTCCAGTTAGCGATGGTACTATAGGAGGCCGAACTGTAAACCGTAGTCATACCCCCGATCACCGTCACACTGCCATTGACCAGGTACGTGGTACTGGTCTGACCCATTTTGATGGAAAAATTTGTATAAGGCCTGGTGCTGGCTTTGGCGTTAATATATAACTGGAGGGCGGTTATTGAACCGGCATTCAACCCTGATGCTATCAGTTCACTGGCATTATACAGGAACTGGCTGCGCTGGCTTTGTTGCCTGGCATCAAACGGTCCGCCTGGCACATTATAAGCAAGACTTCCGGTATTGTAGGTACCGGAAGAAGTACCAGCCGGGGCAACATCATTATCCGCCAGGCTGATCGTCAGGGTGGGAGTGGTTACGCCTTTTGTGGCATTTCCTCCGCCATTATTTACGGTAAAATCAAGTATGATGGTTTCTGCAGATTCCACATTGGCATCATCATATACTCTCACGGTAAAGTTCTGGGCGGCGGTGGAACCACTGGTAAAGGTCAGCACATCACTGGGACTGCTGAAATTACCATTGGTGGTTACCTCATAGTCCAGTCCTTTTACCCCCGTCCCGCTATAACTCAGCGTTGCAGTTGCAGTGGCCGATGGGCCGGCACCGATTGTCATCTGGTACGTATAATCAGTATAGGTGCGGCAACCACTGAGGGTACCGGTACTTTCTGAACGGGAAGAACTGGCCAGGGCGAAATTGATATTAGTGCCACAGGGTACCAGGGCCAGGTTGGAGGGATCCACCAGGCTTGATCTGGAAGGAAGCAGCATGGCTGCCTGCGCCCGGGCTTTCTGTCCGTTAGTGAATAAGGTATAACAGTTGGTGTAACTCATAAAGTTACTTTCCGTATTGATCGTATAGTTATTGGGAGCGGCACAGGTATTGGCACCGGTACGACAGGCAAAACTATAGATACCGGTCACGGAGTTCAGGTTATTATATATAGGATCGGTATCACAAACCCGGTCGCCATCGGTTGAGCATACCGTATTGGCCGGACATTGGGTATTATCCGCTGAACCCTGGAATGGATGGTAAAGGTTCAGGGCATGCCCGATTTCGTGAGAAAGCGTTTTTGCTCCAGCCACCATCTGGGTTGCCAGCATAACCGTACCGTCGAGATTGGAAGATGAGCCCGGGAAATAGGCAAAACCGGCAATAAACTGACCGGATGTACCATCCGCTCCGTCTATTTTGTTAACCAGCCATATATTATAATAGTTACTGGTATTCCAGCGGGCCAGGTTCTTCATGGTCAGTTCCGGGCAACCGGTCGCATTATTTACATTAATTCCGTTGGCCGTATAATTCGGCAGGCCGGAAGCATCCACCCGGTCAATCCCATTGGTGGCGCCACAGGAAGGAGTCCGCTGGGCGAGGGCAAACTGAACTTCCATATCCACCACGCCGCCACCTTCCACAGGGGCGGTCATGCCGGCATAAGTCCCTGCATATACCTGGTTGAGGTAGCTGATGGCCCCGGTAATCTGGGCATCTGTGGGGTTATATATTGTGCCCACGGCATTGCCGGTATGCATCACGTGGACGACCACGGGAATGGTATACAGGGCAGTAAGCCTGCCTGTTGTCCGGGGGCGAAGCCACTCCGGGTGAGCTGAAATATAACGTTGAATGGATTCTTCATTCAGCTCCATTTGCCGGGCAAATCCGGGGTCAGATTTCAATAAACGGTTATGATTGATGTCAAAACCACAGGGGGGTTGGGCCTGGAGCAGGGAGAGGCTGAATAATAGGCATAAGGCCAGCTGGACGGTTCTGGTCAGCATAGGTATTGGTATTTGTGCAAATATAATTCTCCAAATGGAGAAGGTCAACGGGTTAATACGCAAAGAAGGGTGAAAAATTGTCCTTCCGGACTGGCAAAATGTAATTTTTTGCCACTCCCTGTCAGTCCGGGTATGAAAAAATGGCCTTTTTGGGCCTGCGGCATAGTATTTCGTGTACCTTTGCGCCCGCATCCACAGAAACTTATGTCAGGGTGGGGCTGACTTCCGGTACAGAACCTCGCCTCAGGGCCGGGGTAATCGGATAGCAAAAGAAATCAAACATCAAAAAACACAAAATCAATACAACTATGGCTAAGAAAGTCAATGTTACCCCGCTTCATGACAGGGTAATTGTAAAAGCTGCCGCAGCGGAAGAAAAATCAGCTGGTGGAATTATCATTCCTGACACCGCTAAAGAAAAACCACAACGTGGAACGGTGATCGCCGCCGGTCCCGGTAAGAAAGACGAACCCGTTACTGTTAAAACAGGAGACACTGTTCTGTATGGTAAATATGCCGGTACGGAAATCCAGATTGAAGGTGAGGATTACCTGATCATGCGGGAGTCGGATATCCTGGCTATCGTATAGGTAAGCTTTGAGCCATGAGTTATGAGTTACGAGGTAATACAAGTTTTAGCTCGCCACTCGAAACTCGCTGCTCACCACTCTTACCTGATTAATCAAGCTTGCATTATCATTTATAACTAACAAACAAAAACTAAAATATGGCAAAGCAAATCTTCTTCGACATTGAAGCAAGAAATAGAATGAAGAAAGGCGTTGACACACTCGCCAACGCGGTGAAAGTAACCCTCGGACCAAAAGGCCGTAATGTGGTGATCGAGAAAAAATTCGGTGCACCGGCGGTAACAAAGGATGGGGTGACTGTGGCTAAAGAAATTGAACTGGAAGATCCCATTGAAAATATGGGTGCCCAAATGGTGAAGGAAGTAGCTTCTAAAACGGCTGACCTGGCGGGTGATGGTACTACCACGGCCACCGTTCTGGCCCAATCCATCATCAGCGAAGGACTGAAAATGGTGGCTGCAGGTGCCAATCCGATGGACCTGAAACGCGGCATTGACAAAGCGGTTACCCTGGTTGTGGAAAGCCTGAAAGCGCAGAGCCAGACCGTTGGCAGTGACAGCAAGAAAATCCAGCAGGTGGCCACGATCTCTGCCAATAATGATGAAACGATCGGTAAACTGATTGCCGAAGCTTTCATCAAAGTAGGTAAAGAAGGCGTTATCACAGTGGAAGAAGCAAAAGGTACCGATACTACTGTTGATGTGGTGGAAGGTATGCAGTTTGACCGCGGTTATATCTCTCCCTATTTCGTGACCAACAGCGAAAAAATGGAAGCTGAACTGCAGAACCCTTATATCCTGATCTATGACAAGAAGATCAGTAATATGAAAGATATTCTCCATATCCTGGAGAAAGTGGCACAGAGCGGCCGCCCGCTGCTGATCATTGCAGAAGACCTGGAAGGTGAAGCACTGGCCACCCTGGTGGTGAACAAACTCCGTGGTACCCTGAAAGTGGCCGCTGTTAAAGCTCCTGGTTTCGGTGACCGCCGGAAAGAAATGCTGACCGATATCGCGATCCTGACTGCCGGTACGGTGATCAGTGAAGAGCAGGGATATAAACTGGAAAATGCTGATCTGACTTACCTCGGACAGGCTTCTTCCGTGACTATCGACAAAGACAACACAACTGTTGTTGGTGGTAAAGGCAAGAAAACAGATATCGTGGCCCGGGTTAACCAGATCAAGGCCCAGGTGGAAAATACCACTTCTGATTATGACAAAGAAAAATTACAGGAGCGCCTGGCTAAACTGAGCGGCGGTGTGGCTGTATTATATGTAGGTGCGGCTACTGAAGTGGAAATGAAAGAAAAGAAAGACCGGGTGGATGATGCCCTGCATGCCACAAGAGCGGCAGTGGAAGAAGGCATTGTTCCTGGTGGTGGTGTGGCTTATATCCGTGCGATCGAAAGCCTGGAAGCCAAAGTACGTGGCCAGATTGCTGACGAACAAACCGGCATGGCCATTGTACGCCGTGCCCTCGAAGAGCCGATCCGGATCCTGACTGAGAATGCAGGGATTGATGGTTCTATCGTGGTACAGAAAATTAAAGAAGGTAAAGGTGATTTTGGTTTCAATGCCCGGACTGAGGTATATGAAAATATGTTCAAAGCCGGTGTGATTGATCCGACCAAAGTAAGCCGTGTGGCCCTCGAAAATGCGGCCTCTATTGCCGGTATGTTGCTGACCACCGAATGTGTGGTGGCTGACAAACCGAAGAAAGAAGAGCCACATGCACATGGTGCACCCGATATGGGCGGCATGGGTTACTAATTAATAAGATTCTCCCGTTTCAGGCCCCTGCATTTGCAGGGGCCTTTTTTTTGGACAAGGCAGGAGGATCAGGTAAAATTCCCATCGCTTCAGTTCCCGGACCGGTTGGGGGCAGGAGGAAGGGATGTTTTTTACAGCCAGCTATGCCATATTTCTGAGAATCAACATATCCAGTCGTCATCCGGCACATATTCCCGGGTAATATTTTTGTGGCCAAAGGGCAAAAATCAAGTTGGCTGAAAACGAAAAAACCCTAATTTTAACAGCCTTTTAGTCTATCATCAAACTAATTTTTATGAGCAAATTGTACAAAATTTTCCTGGCTATTCTTATAGTCAGCAGCTCTTCATTTAAAGTGGCCGGCCAGACACCGTACTGGTCCCTCCACAATGAGAGTGCCCGCGTCACCACGGATAAAGCCGTGGCGCGTCAGTCCTTCCCGAAAGAATTCAAACGGTTTGATTTAAATATTAACCCCCTGCGACAGCAGTTATTTGCTATTGTGGGTGCCAATGCCTCCCGTCACAGTACCGTAATCACCCTGCCGAATGCGGATGGTGGTCTCGAACAATTCGAAGTGTTTGAAGCTTCCAACTTTGAACCAGCCTTACAGGCCCGTTTTCCCGAGATCAGGGCTTATTCAGGAAGAAGTCTTCAACATGGCGGCGATATGCTGAAACTGAGCATCTCTCCCCAGGGCATTCAGACCATGGTTTTCCGGACAAACGGACCCAGTGAGTACATTGAGCCCTATTCAGCTGATCATGGCGTATATGCCGTTTTCAAATCACAACGTAATAAGGGCGAACTTCCCTGGGTTTGTTCCACTCCTGACCAGCAACTGGCTGGTAGTCTTCAGCAACAGGTTACTGGTCGCCCCCAAAGTAGTACCGGGGAGTTAAAAACCATGCGGCTGGCACAATCATGTACAGGTGAATATTCAAACTGGTTTGGTGCCACCAGCGCCGCCCAGGTTGCCCTTGTATTGGCTGCATACAATGCCACGCTAACCCGTTGTAACGGTTGTTACGAAAAAGACCTGGCACTGCACCTGAACCTGATCGCCGGTACCACGGCTGTTATATATTATGATCCCAATACTGACCCTTATTCTCCGGCAGCAACCGGCGCCGGCGGTGCCTGGAATGGTGAACTGCAAACCACTCTGACCAATGTGATTGGTGCGGCCAACTATGATATTGGTCACCTTTTTGGGGCTAGCGGTGGTGGTGGAAATGCCGGATGTATTGGTTGCGTCTGTGTTGATGCAACAAAAGGCAGAGGCTTTACCTCACCTGCTGATAATATTCCCCAGGGAGATAATTTTGATATAGACTATGTGGCACACGAAGTAGGTCACCAGCTTGGTGGCAACCACACATTCTCTATGAGCAATGAAGGTACAGGAGTGAATAAGGAAGTCGGTTCCGGGATCACCATCATGGGATATGCCGGTATCACTGCCCAGGACGTAGCTCCGCACTCCATTGATATCTTCCACGAAGCATCAATCCAGCAGATCCAGGCTAACCTGGCCACTAAAACCTGCCCGGTTACTACACCCCTGACAGGTATCAATGCCACACCTGTGGTAGCGGCAGTTGCAAACTATACTATTCCTCCCACCACGCCATTTGCATTGACTGGTTCAGCAACAGATGCTGATGCCGGTGATGTACTGACGTATTGCTGGGAGCAAAATGATAACTCCACCACCACTGGTGCAAACAGTGTGGCTTCCCCGACAAAAACAACGGGCCCCAACTGGTTATCATTCAGCCCGACCATTTCAGGCACACGCTTATTGCCCCGTTTGTCCACTATTCTCACTGGTGCATCAATCACTGGTCCTTTGCCGGGTGGTGATGCCGGTGCAAATATTGAAGCACTGAGCTCTGTTTCCCGTACACTGAATTTCCGTCTTACGGCAAGAGATAACCGCCCTTATAATGGTACAGCTGTTGGCCAGACCAACTTTACGGATATGGTGGTTACGGTGGATGCGACTACATTCAGTCCATTCCTGATCACCACACAGAATACAGCTACCAACTGGGTTGGCGGTTCCACTCAAACAGTTTCCTGGTCTGTAGGTAATACTACAGCTGCACCGATTAACTGTGCGAATGTGAAAATTTCCTTCTCTTCCGATGGTGGTGTTACATTCCCTGTGGTGCTGGCTGCCAGCACACCGAATGATGGTACTGAAAATATTGCAGTTCCTATTGATCCCACCGGCAACGGCCGCGTGAAAGTGGAAGCCATTGGCAATATCTTCTTTGATATTAACAATGCCGTGATCACGATCACTCCTCCGCCAAACGGATTTACGTTCAACAGCCCCGCTGCTGTAACTGCAGCCTGTCCGGCCCCGAACGTAATGACCTCCGGTAACCTGACTGCCACCTGGGTAGGTACCTTCACTGGTGATGTTAGTCTGAGCGGAACAGTAAGCCCTGCTGGTCCTGTAGTAAGCTTCGGCAGCACTACACTGACGCAGGCTTCTCCCTCCACCACTGTTACCTTAACCGGTATGTCCACCCTGTCTCCGGGTAACTATACAGTAACTGTTACCGGTACTGGTACTGGTGCCCCGACCCAGACCCGTGATATCGTATTCACGATTAACCCAGGTTCAGGTCCATCGATAACAACACAACCGGCCAACCAGGCTGTTTGTTCCGGTTCCAATGCCACATTCACTGTAGTTTCCACAGGTACATACCAATGGCAGCTCAGCACCAATGGTGGTACAAGCTGGGCGAATATCGCTGGTGCAACAGCCGCATCCTATACAGTAACCGGTGCTACAACTGCTCAAAGCACTTATCAATACCGGGTGATTGTAACTGGTCAGTGCGGAAGTACAACATCCAGTGCGGCTATCCTGACTGTTAATGTGGCTCCTGCTGTAACCAGCAACCCGGCCAGCCTTAACCTTTGTTCCGGAAGTGCTGCTTCATTCAGTGTTACAGCAACCGGTACTGCACCCACTTACCAGTGGCAATTAAGTACTGATGGTGGTACAACCTGGAACAATATCAGTGGTGCTACATCCGCCACATATAATATCGCTGCTGTGGCAGTAACAGATAACAATAACCGTTATCGTTGCGTGGTGTCCGGCACCTGTGCTCCGGCCGCTACTTCAACGGCAGCCACTTTGCTTGTTTCAGCTTCTATTACAATTTCCACAAACCCGTCTAACCAGACAGTTTGTGAGGCTACCAATGTTACCTTTAACGTATTGGCCGGCGGTTCAGGTCTTTCCTACCAATGGCAGGTAAGTACCGATGGCGGTACCACCTGGACCAACCTGGCGAATACCGGTAACTATACAGGTGCCACCACAACCGCCCTGACTATCACTGGAGTGTTGCCTTCACAGAATAACTACCGTTACAGGGCTATTGCCTCCAATGCCGCTTGTAACCCCGGTACTTCTACTGCAGCTACACTGACTGTTAATACCTTCCCGGTTATTACAACACAGCCCGCTGCGGCAACCATTTGTGCCGGTGCAGCCCAGACATTCAGCGTAACCGCCACAACCGGCGTTGGTACCCTTACTTACCAATGGCAGTTAAGTGTTGATGGTGGTGCTACCTGGACAAATATCGCAGGTGCAACAGCCAACTCATTTGCCCAGACCTTTGTGATCGGACAAAATGGCTACCGTTTCAGGGTGGTCGTGACAGCAGGTTGCGGATCTGTAACTTCAAATGCCGCTGCACTGACTGTAAACAGTTTCCCTGTTATTGACTTTACATTGCAGCCTACAATCTGTGTATCTGATCCTGCGTTTACCATGACTGCCACACCGGCTGGTGGTGCATTTGCCGGAACAGGTGTATCCGGTTCTGTATTCACGCCGTCTGCTGCTGGAATTGGTGCTAAAACAGTTACCTACACTGTTTCTAACGCCGCATGCCAGACAGTGGCTTCAAGAATCATCCTGGTAAATGAGTGTATTGAACGTCACATTTCACTTGATAAATATTCTTCAGTAACTGTATTCCCTAACCCGAATAACGGGGAATTTAAAATCAGGTTGAATACAGACCTCTACAACAAAGTGAATATTCAGGTGTATAATGCTATGGGTCAGATTGTTAAAACACAGCTTTCTACCGGCCTGACATACGGCTCTGTGGTTTCAGTTGACCTGGGTACTTTACCAAGTGGTACATACCACCTGTACCTGACAAACGATCAGAACGGATTTGTGAAGAGAAGTTCTTCCTTCGTGGTGTACAAGTAAACTGATCATTTTACATCTTATACAGATCCCGGTTGCGCAGTCAGCCGGGATCTTTTTTTGGGGTAAGTTGACAGGTTGATAAGTTAACAGGTTGACAGGGAACTTGCTATATGCTTTACCTGCAACCCGGAATGGTCCCGTTTTAATAATCTATCAACCTGTCAACTTTTCAACTATTCCCCATATCCCTTACCTTTGCGGCCGCTTACAGGGCCCCCGGCCCAGGCTCAACCAAAAGTGTATTCAATATGATCAGCGTAAAAGACCTGAAACTCGCCTACGGTAAAAGGGTGTTATTTGAAGAAGTCAACCTCAATTTCGTTAAAGGGAATTGTTATGGGGTCATCGGGGCCAACGGGGCCGGGAAATCCACTTTTCTCAAAATCCTCAGCGGGGAAATTGAACCCAATAAAGGAACCGTAACCATCACACCAGGTGAGCGGATGGCTGTACTGAAACAAAACCAGTTCCAGTTTGATGAAGAGACCGTGCTCAATACAGTGATGATGGGGCATACCAAACTCTGGGATATTGGCAAGGAAAGAGAAGCGATCTATGCCAAGGCCGACTTCACAGAAGCAGACGGAATGCGTGCTGGTGAACTGGAACATGAATATGGTGAGCTGGGTGGTTATACCGCGGAGAGCGATGCAGCCACTTTCCTGAGCGAGTTGGGTGTAAAGGAAGAATTCCAGCAATCCCTGATGAAGGATATTCCGTCCAACCTGAAAGTGAGGGTACTGCTGGCCCAGGCTTTATTTGGTAACCCGGATATTCTGCTGCTTGATGAGCCGACCAACGGTCTTGATATTGAAACCATCAGCTGGCTGGAGAACTTCCTGGCCGATTATGAAAATATAGTACTGGTGGTGAGCCACGACCGTCACTTCCTCGATGCGGTATGTACCCATGTGGCCGATGTGGATCGTCAGAAAGTAAAAATATTTACCGGTAATTATACCTTCTGGTATGAGTCATCCCAGCTGATGGCCCGACAGGTAAATGATAAGAATAAAAAGACAGAAGAAAAACGCCAGGCCCTGATCGACTTTATTGCCCGGTTTAGTGCCAATGCCAGTAAGAGTAAACAGGCCACTTCCCGGAAGAAAGCCCTGGAGAAACTCACCATTGAAGAGATTGAACCCAGTTACCGTAAATACCCCGGTATCATTTTCCAGCAATTAAGGGAAGTGGGGAACCAGATTCTGAATATTGAGAAACTGACCAAATCGGTGGATGGCCGTATTCTCTTTAAAGATGTCACGTTCACCGTAAACAAAGGCGATAAGATTGCCCTGCTCAGCCGTGACCCGCTGGCAGTAACCAGTTTCTTTAATATTATCACCGCCGATACCACCGCCGACAGCGGCTCATACGAATGGGGCAGTACAGTAACCCACGCTTACCTGCCACAGGAGAACAGTGAGTTCTTTAACGGGCAGGATAACCTGATGGACTGGCTCCGGCAGTTTGTACCGGATCATGTAAAGGATGTGGATGAACCCTTCCTGCGTGGCTTCCTGGGTAAAATGCTGTTCAGTGGTGAAGATGTACTGAAGAAAACTAATGTACTCAGCGGGGGAGAGAAAGTGCGCTGTATGCTCAGTCGTATGATGCTCCAGAACCCCAATGTGATCCTGCTGGATCAGCCCACTAACCACCTTGACCTGGAAAGTATTCAGAGCTTCAATGAACAGTGTACTGATTATAAAGGCATCGTGCTCCTGACCAGTCATGATCATACCTTCATGCAGACTGTTGCCAACCGTATTATTGAATTAACACCTAAAGGCATTATCGACCGCCTCACTACATTTGATGAGTACCTGGAAGATGAGCGGGTGAAGACGCTGCGTGAGGAACTGTATAGATAGTAGCCTGCCTGCCGGACAGGCAGGTTTGTAGTTAGTTGTCAGAACAATTGTGTATTGAGAATTTATTTTCTTAATTGAGGAATGATCAATATTCAATTTGACCGGTCGCCCGTATCGTAAAAGCCCTTTTCATAATTCTTAAATCGTAAATTTCCGGTGCTTTTTGTGCTAAAAAAGGAAATCACGGCTTGCCGGGAAGTCGACTTCTTTTTATCTTACACCCGGAAACAATGCCTTAAATAATTTTTCAGGAATCCATTCCTACCGTACCTGTTAATCCTTCCGGGAAAAATTAGTATCCGGCCGGAGGGTATGTACCGGTTAAAGCAGTACTGGTATATTCGGGTTGAAACCAGGCCATAAAATTTATTAAAAAGCCCCGTCACAGACGGGGCTTTTTTTTATCAGAATGATTTAGTGGGCGGGTTGGTGGCAAAGTCGATCATGGCCGTCAGCTCCTGGATCAGTTTATCATCACTGCCTCCGAAGCCTACTGATTTAAACCGGATCGTTCCGGACTTGTCGATAACAAACTTGGTGGGGATACCTTCCACTTTGAATTGCTCCACCACTTTGTTGTCATTATCCATCAGTACATCAAATGTATATTTATTGCTGCTGACAAATTCCTGTGCATTTTTAATTTTATTTTCTATTGTTTCCCAGGTGTCCACAAATACAAATTTCACATCGGGATTATCCTTGAATTTGGTGACCATTTTCTGCATGGCAGGGAAACTGGCTTTACAGGGGCCACACCAGGTGGCCCAGAAATCAACCACCACCACTTTGCCTTTCAGTTCAGCTATATCTACTTTCTTTCCATCCATATTTAAGAGGGCGAAAGCGGGTGAGGTTTCGTTCAGCATGGATTTCTGCAGTTCTTTCAGCATATTCAGCCGGCTTTCTTCCTGCAGGCCGGTGATGTACTGATCGAAACCGTCTTCTGATTTTTTATCAGATATATAAAGCCGCTTAACAATATCCTTGATCTCCGAGGAAGCCTTTCCATCTTTAATGAATTGTTCAAGTTCCGGTTTCAGTTTTTTGGCCGGCAGTACTTTTTCAGCCAGCAAGGCATAGGTATTGTTCAGGTCGGCATCTTTCCCTTTATTGATCAGGATTGCAGCATCTTTAGCATAAGGAAGTCCTTTTTTGAACTGTCCCAGGCGATAAAGTACCATTCCATAGGTGTCAGCATATTGAGCGTAATTCGTTTCTGTATTTTTCTTCCATTGTTTTTCCGTGAGACTTTCCGGCTTTTTTTCAGTGGGTTTGAGCCATTGTCCCTTTGTATATTCGGTGGCAAAACGGGACATTTCCTCTGCTTTATCCAGGTCTTCACTTTTTTTCTGCATTTCCCAGGCAGTTGAATTGTAGGTCTGGGCCAGCATGCCTTTGTCCTCCATCTTATCAGCGTATTCCTTCATTTTATCCCAGTTCTTTTTGGCCGCATAGCCACTCACAATCAGCGTCTGGAAATAAGGGATATTCTGTTTGACAGTTTCCCATCTTTTGTCCGATGCAATTTTCTGTTCGATTTCTTTTAATTGTTCTACTCTTTTATCCGGATCCCGTTGCGCATAATATGCCTGGAGTTTATCATTGATGGTCCACTTGCCTTCCGGAAATTTTTCCTTACAGAGGCTGGTGATCCATTTTGCCTGCTCGGGCAGTTTAGCCATATTATAAAAAGCGGCCAGGGTTTCATAGTCTGTTTCTTCTTTTAAACCGGATTTGATCAGCGTTTCAATTTCCTGCTGGGCCATGGCTGTAGTTGCTGCAGCATCTTTTTTTATATTCGCTTTGAGTCTGACATAATTGCCCAGCCAGGGTTTCCTGTTCTCCGGGTAAAGACTGAATTCCGTTTCCAGGGCCGCTAATGATTTTTCGTTACTACGCTCCACACCGGCAATGCTTCCCTGGTATTGGAAGAACATGAACTGATTAATATAGCTTCCTTTCCGGACCTTATCATTTTCGTACAGATGGATGATATATCCCTCATTAAAATTATTATCGAATTTCTTATCAGCAGAAAAACTGAAGAAGATGAAATTGGCAGCGGTATCAGCTGTAAAACTCGTGGTATATCCATCAGCTTGTTTTTTCAATGGAAGATCATCCGCTTTTTGTGTGCTCTGGCCATACTGGTACACGGCTGCTTCAACCGGTAACTGTGTATTGGCTATATCACCGGCCGGGCGATAGGTTATGGTTATGGTTTCACCTGGTTTTGGCTTTTCAGGTGTATAACTGAAATTTTGCTGGGCAAAGATGCTGTTGCCCGTCAATAACAGGAAGAACAGCATGAGTTTAGATTGCATGGCTTTGGGTTTTTGGGCAATTTAACCCATTTCTGAAAGCACTTTTGTTAAAGTTCAGCACAAAAAATCCCGGTTTTTTCATCCCTCCCGGTGAGGTATACCTGCCAACCCTTTCTTTCTTGCATGGTATGAAAATATTTTCGCACTGATCATTCATCAATGGGGGGTATGCAATATTTTATTTCAGGTTAAATCAGGGGCAGGGGCAATCAGCGGACTAAGAGGGTCGTCCCTTTCAGAACGACTTGTTTTTTGTCCTGGCCCAAAGTATAACTGAAAATCCAGACATAGATACCTGTATCCTGGGCTATGCCATTTACCCGGCCATCCCATTTTCCTCCTGGAACGGTGGAATAAAAAACCAGCTGACCGGACCGGTTATATACACTAAAGCGGAGGTTGCCGGCTTTTTCTGTATTGAGGGGGTAAAGAAAGTCATTCAATCCATCGCTGTTCGGACTAAAGGCGGTGGGCACGGCAATGATACAACTGTTCAATACCCGTACAAATTGGCGGGCTGTATCACTGCAGTTCAGGGTATTGTTATAGGCCACTAACATGACGGGGTAGATCGTTTCTGCAGGCACAGGACCGTATTGAAAAGAACGGGGCAGGGGGAGTGTACTGCTGTTGCCATTTCCAAAATTCCATTCCCACCGGTCAATGCTGCCCTGGCTCTTATTGATAAAATGCAGGGTGTCGCCCACGCAAACCAGGGCATCTGTTTCAAAGGCAGCTTTTACAGTTTCGATACTGGTGACAGTTTGCCTGAGGGTGTCTGTGCAGCGGCCATTGGAAACAACCAGCTGGATGACATGCTGACCGCCGGCAGGAAAGGAATGGACCGGGTTTTGCAAATTACTGGAACCATTATTTCCAAAAGTCCAGGTCCAGGTGTTAACCGCATTCGCCCCATCATGGGAAAACAGGTACTGACTTCCTTTGCAGGATTCATTTTTCGTGAAATTAAAAGCCGCAGATACAGAGGGGGAAGTGATGAATGTTGGAATGACCGTATTGTTTTCCGGAGGCACTCCGCATTCATCCAGAATAGTGCTGCCGTTACTGCCTGAGGTATTTAAACTTATTCCAAAACTGCCTGGAGTGGTTACCGGGGCCAGGAAACGAAGGATCACCTGGCTGGTCAACAGTTGTGAGCCACAGTTCTGTGGTTCTGCGGCAATGATCTGTACCGGTTGCGGGCCCGTGATGGAAAAATGACTGCCATCAGCTAAAATACTACCACATCGTACCGGGCGGCTGAATGTAAGCAATACATAGCCCGGGGCACAGTTATAGGTTTTGGCCTGGGCCGGAACTGTTCTTTGCTGATCTGAAACCACGAAAGCCAGGGCCCTCCCTTCCGGAATATCTTTATTACAGGCATCAAAAATGGTATTATTATCGCCCCCTTTTTTTATAGTCAGGGTGTAATTACCATTGGGAAGTGGTTGCGCAAGGCGGATGATAATGGAATCACTGCCAAATATGGAACTGCAATCTGCTCCGGCGGCGGAAATAACCGGTGTTCCATCACTCAGGCTGAAATCTGTACCATCTGCGGCTATACTGCTGCATAACATTTTCTTATTCAACCCGAGGGTAATACTAAGTCCGTCACAGGAAGGGCGGATATACTCCAGTTTAGGATCAATGGCATCGGTAATACTGGCGGTACCGCCTGTAATTGTTAATTGGTAAGTACCCCCGGAATTGCTCTGATTACTGACCATCAGCAGGTAGGTATGTCCCTGCTGGATCACCGGCATCCGGCTGTACGTCAGCATGCCTGAGCCGGCGCATACAATAGTGTCAAGTCCGTTATCCGTAGCACCGGTTTCTCCCGGTTCACTCGACCAGTTACAGGCCACAAAGGCAGAGGGAGTATTGAAAATATCGTATGGATTCCGGCTGGTGATATCAAATAGCTGCCAGTCATAGTTGGCCGTTGCATCCGTGGGATTGATCAGGAAGCCAAGTGTGCCTGAATTGTAGCAGGCCATCCGGAAAAAATTAGGATTGGTATTCTGATAGGGCGGACCCGCTGGGCAGGGCACTGGGATAGCAGTATTACCGCAATAAGTAGGGGTATTAATTGTAAAAGGCTCGTTTCCGCATACCGGGATCGCCGATACCGGTGTCTGCCCGGGGAAAGTACAGTTTTGCTGTGCCCTGACCAGGGCCGGAAGCAGGCAAAATAACAATATCAGGCTATGCTTTAACATGCGCGGCACAGGTATGTAATTTACAAAACTAAAACGAACCCGGGAAGCATTTAGCTGCCTGTGGATTTTACTAAATTCGTATAAATTATAAGGAATGAAGTCTGCTATTGTAACCGGCGCATCCGGCAACCTGGGGAAATCGGTGGTTGAGTTATTGCTGAAAGAGGGATTTATCGTATCGGGAACCGGTCAGTTATCGCCGGGGATTACGGGTTATGAGGGCGTCAAGATCGATCTTTCAGATGAGAGGGCAGCAGGGATTTGGGTACAGGATATTATCAATAAACATAATACAATTGACACTGCTATCCTTACAGTCGGTGGATTTTCGATGGGGGATATTTCCTCCACCTCAACCGCAGCGATCACTGAACAGGTGAAACTGAATTTTGAAACAGCCTACAATATTGCACGGCCGATATTTATACAAATGAAAAAACAGGGATCTGGTACCATCTTCCTGATCGGGTCGCAGGCCGGTATGGAAGCCCCGAAAAATAAAGGAGTGGTGGCATATGGTTTATCCAAATCACTCTTATTCAGGCTGGCTGACCTCATGAACCAGGAAGCGGAAGGAACAGGCATAAAAGTATTTATTGTGGTGCCTTTTATTATTGACACTCCCCAGAACCGGGCCGCCATGCCGGACGCGGATATATCAGCATGGCAAACTCCTGAACAGATTGCCGGGGACATAAATAAGTTTATAAAAGCACCTTCGGGTAAGGATAGCCTGATCATTTATTAAAGACTGATGACCGGTTTCCGGTATGGTACCAACCGCTTATAACAGGTCCTGCAGGGTTTTAAAGGACCTTTCAGCTATTTTGATATCAGCAACCACATTCATCAGCTCGTTCGGGGAGCAGAAAGAAACACCTATGCCCGCATTCCGGATAAGACAAAGATCATTTGCCCCGTCACCAACCGCCACCATATTATTCAATTGAATATTGTACTTGTTAAGTATATAAGCAGCTGCATTGGTCTTGCACAAATTGTGTTTGCAGAGTGACCCGTTCCGGTTAAAAAAGAAGGAAGGGATTTTTACCTCACCTGTTGCCACACTTTTTGAAAATTCAAGTTCATTACCCAGGGAGAAATCTGCACCGATTTTGGTTTTTATATGATTAGCCACCACATCATAACTGTCAGTTATTATACCGGTTACATACCCTTTTGATTTCAGGTATGCGATGATGTCCGCTGTATGCTCCACCAGTGGAATCCGGTCTGCCACCGCCAGTATCTGCGAAATATTCAGGCCTTTCATAAGGCTTGCAATTCTCTTTGTGACAATTACCGCGTCATTTTCCATACTTCGTATATTCAGCAATTCTCTTTCAAAACCGTATAGCTGGGAGCAGGTATCTATAAATTTACCTTCAAGCAGGGTATTGTCCATGTCAAAAACAATCATTTTATCAAGGCCCTGCAGGCTCTCTTTGATCGCAAAATCCATCTGGTCCCTTATTTCAGTCAGCGACTGAAGTTCTTCCAGGTTGGCATTCGGTTTATTCTGCTGAAAAGCTTTCTGGATGATAGCCTGCGACACTTCCTTGCTCATCTTCCCCAATGCCTGCCACGGCCGGCTTTTATTTTCGATATGTCCGATATTGACTTCCCTGATCCGGGCTTTCATCAGGTGCATATCAATCAGTATTCCGATATCCACCCCGTAATCATCCCTGAAATCGATTTGCTGCAGCATTGATTTTCTTCCGGCAATCATCCCACTCAGGGGTTGTTTAAATCCGCCCAGGTCTGGAAATAATATGGTCAGTAAAGGCCGGGCAACCAGTTCAGTGACCCGGCCCGCATTCCTGCTGAAACAGGATTTTACAAAATCGGCTTCTTCCCGGATTAAAGGAGCCGTCAGCATCTGTATGGTATCTTCCGGGTAAGGGTATATATCCCCATCCAGGTAAACCAGGATATCATTGGAGGCACATAATAGCCCATCTTTCATGGAAGCACCCTTGCCAAGCTTTGTACTGGTTATGACGGTTGCGCCTGCCAGCCTGGCCTGATTTACGGTATTGTCAAGTGACTTATCGTCAATAACCAATACTTCTGTAACATCCGGGTAGGTATATGCAAACCGCACCACTTTGTCAATTGTTTCCGCTTCATTTAATACAGGTATAATCACTGATATCATATCCGGAGGTTTTAAGACATCAAATTATCTATGATATTCTGTATCAGCGGGATTTAACTGTTAAAAAAAACAATTGCCTATATATTACCCCTTCTGAATCATTAAAAAAAATATCCACATTCTGATTGGCAATTAAACCTGGTATATGCTTTACTGTCACAGGGCTGTAATATTTGATAAATGTTCAGCGACCAGAATTGCAACATTCTTTTTTTTGTATATATAATACCGGTATCCGCAATTCGTGGCAGGACATTTGCAATTTCCATTGAAACTTAAACAAACATTATGAAAACAATCACGCTATCCATTTTTTTATTGTTCCTGACAATAGCGCAGGCACACGGACAAATTATCCGTGCGGGAGTCAATTTCGCCAATATCAGTGTGACCAACGACGGGGATGTGGATGATCATTCAATGCTGACCAGTTTCCATGCCGGTTTCAGCGGAAATATTAAAATCGCACCATTCTTATTCTTCCAGCCGGGTATACTGATCAGTGGAAAAGGTTCTAAAACACAATCCGGATCTGTTTCCGATCCTACTTACTTCAGGGCAACGACCAATCCGCTTTATGTGGAAATACCCGTTAACCTGATCCTTAAAACACCAGCGGCCCCGATGCGTTTCTTTATTGGTGGTGGTCCTTACCTGGCAGTCGGTATTGCCGGAAAAAATAAAACGGAGGGAAAGTTTTTGGGCGCTGCTTTCAGTAGCGAGAATAACATCCGTTGGTCCGATGATGATCCTTCCACGCTCGATTATGAAGAAGGATCAGGCTACGGGATCATGAAACGTTTTGATTACGGCTTAAATGCCACTGCAGGACTTGAATTTGCTTCCCTGGTTGTTTCTGCGCAGTATGGTCATGGACTGGCCAAATTACAAAGCGGAAGTGACAGCAGGGCGGATGATAAAAATAAACACCGTGTTTTCGGAATAAGTGTTGGTTTTAAACTTTGACGCATACACGTATCATGCCCCGGTTGCTCCATTTCAGCAACCGGGGCATTTTTGTATGGTTTCAGTATCTTGCGGTCCGTTTAATAAAGTATATGAAATACTCAAAATGGATCGGCCTGGCCGGAGCCTGCTTATTGGTTTTTGCTGCTTTTCTTCCCTGGATCACCATCGAATCACACCATATCGTGGTAAGCGGGGTGGATGCGACCGGCACCAACTATGGTAAACCTGCCTATGTACATTTTGTACTGATCCCTTTTTTTATTGTATTTACTTTAATGCCGAAAATCTGGGCCAAACGATGGAATCTCGTCGTTATCGCGCTGAACACCGCCTGGGTAATCCGCAATTACCTGGTGATCGGTACCTGTAAAGCCGGTGAATGTCCCGTCCGGGAGACCGGTTTTTACCTCATGTTGCTGGGCGCCGCCATGATGCTCTATGCCGGATTATTCCCGGATGTAAAAATTAAAACAGATTCCACCGTGTAAAATAGCGTCTATTTCCTGTTTTTTTCACCGGGTTATTTCTGCCTGCCGTTTTTCCTTTAGGCTGTCAAATCTACAGCTCATACTAAAGGAATTTTATGCGTCAGTCTTTTTTACTACTAATCACGTTATGGTTTTATAACCCCGTTTACAGTCAATTTCCATTAAGCGTCCTTTATTCCCAGGATTTTAACGGCCTGGTGAGTACAGGTAGCAGTAACCTGCTTCCTTCAGGTTGGTCGATCAATGAATCCGGTTCAGCAGCGGATGGACTTTATTCTGCGGGGACTGGTTCCGGAAGTACGGGCGACACTTATAGCTTTGGGGCAACTGCATCGGCTGAAAGAGGAATGGGTTTGTTGCAATCCGGCTCGCTGGTTTCCATGATGGGCTTTTATTTTACCAATACAAGCGGAAGCACGATCACCCGGCTGTTGATTACCTATACCGGTGAACAATGGCGGCTGGGGGCAACAGGGCGTATTGACCGGCTGGACTTTCAATTCAGCCTGAATGCCAGTACCATTACCAATGGCGATTGGGCGGATATTGACGGACTTGATTTTACCGCACCTGTAACCAGTGGGCTGACTGGTGCCCTGGATGGGAATGCGGGTACACAACAACGGGTGATCAGTTATACCATTACCGGTATAATGATACCGGCAGGCAGTACTTGTTTTTTAAGATGGACGGATCTGGATGCAGCCGGTTCAGATGACGGACTGGCTATCGATAACTTCAGCATTCAGCCGGATTTTACAATCCCATCCTCAAAATATTTCCGCTCAGCCGCATCAGGCCATTGGTCCGTACCGGCTTCCTGGGAAGTTTCAGATGATCAGCTAAACTGGTCTGCTGCAACAGAACTGCCCACTTCATATGCGGCCGGAATAGAGATCAGGGCCGGGCATACGATCAGCTATCTGTATTTTACAATTGTAGACCAGGTTAATATTGCAACAGGTGGTACATTGATTCATGCCGGGGGACAATTAATTATAACAGATGGGGCTGGCGATGATCTGCAGATTCAAAACAGTGGTATCCTGCATTTCTCTGTGGCCGGGAATGCCCCTTTATTTACAGGAGCTTCCCCTGTGATCCGAATAAAAACCGGTGCCATCTTACGGATCAGCGCAGGCGGTTTATCCACGGTTGCCGGGGCAGGGGTACATGCAGCCAACTATATCTATGATGATGGGTCCATCCTGGAGAATGCGTATAACGGAATGGGAGCAAACGGGGTGACCTATTTTCCCAATGTAAATAACACTACCATTCCTGTTTTACGGATCACGCAGCAAATCAGTCTGCCGGTTGGTGCCGCTGCACCAACCAGGATAAATGGAATTATTGAAGCAAACGGGAATATCAGTTTCACCGCTGCCGGACAAAAAGTATTCCGCAATGGAATCCGGGGAACGGGAAATATAACTACAACAGCCACCTGCGGATTAATATTGATTGACGGCACAACGGCGGTCCTTGGAGGCAGTGGGATAATCAATGCTGCTGCTTCAGCCGGCATACAGATCGGGGCTGCTACCGGCACAACGGTTACTTTAAGTAACAATAAAGCAATCGCAGGTAATATTTCATTATTGGCCACTTCCACTTTTATAGACCTTGGCCCCTGGCAACTTACTGTTAATGGTGCAATATCCGGAGGAGGAAATGCCAGTTATGTCCGTAGCAGCGGGACAGGGAGCCTGGTTATGGAAAATGTATCAGTGGCCGGTAAATTATTCCCGGTTGGCCATACCCGTTATAATCCGGTGCTGGTGGAGAATGGCAGCGGGTATAACTGGTCGGTACGGGTGAATGACGGGGTAGTGCCGGATTTCCCTTATACCAGCAATGGGGCGGTATTACTTACCTGGCATATACTGCCGTCGGTAAATCCACCAGTTGCCGGAGCTTCCATCACTTTTCAATTTGACCGGTTAACACAAACCGGTGGTTTGTTTAACACTGCTCCATATGACTCAGAGCCCCTCCAGGCCTGGCACCGGAAAAACGATTTCTGGCTGGCTGCCGGTACTCCCCAGCCGCTGGTCAATGCAGGAGGCGATATACGAACGGTGAAATATACCGGGCTAACTGAATTTTCACCCTATGGTTTATCCAGGCTGAGTTTGCCCCTGCCGCTGAAGCTGATCTATTTCAATGCATCAGCCAAACCCGGAAATATTGTTCAGCTAAACTGGCGTATGGCAGCGCCGGTACCTGCATCAACGTTGTTTATTACTGAAAGATCTTTAGATGCGCAACAGTTTTATCCGGCAGATACCGTAAGAGGTGAACCGGGTAAAACTGACTATATGGAAACCGGTTATTCAGGGGATAACAGGTATCTGTTTTACAGGCTTAAAGTGGTGGAGGCGGATGGAAACCTGTCGTACAGTCCGGTTGTATATATTGGGACAACGGGAGATGGATTAAAACTGCTTCAACTAATTCCAAATCCGGCGAAGGATTTAGTCATGCTGCAATTGTATACAGGGGAAAACACGCCTGCGCAACTGGACGTTTTTGATAGCGCCGGAAAAAGAAAGCTGAGTCGCAGCCTGGTTCTGCGTAATGGAGTACAGGGGATTCCTGTATCTATAGCGGGATGGCCGGCAGGAATATACATGGTTCATATCCGGACAGCGAGAACCGTGTGCAGCAAAATTTTAATTAAACGATAAGGGGATACTAATTTTCTGCATTGATTTTATTGGCTTTCAGAATCTCGTAGAAACGGGCTTCTTTACCATCCGCTTTCATTTTGCCAAAAAGGTAATTGATATTCTTTTCCGCATCCACCCGGTATGGGGATTTTAATTCGATATAGGCATTATAGGCCTTGCACATATAATCCAGCGCTTTTTCGTAATCCACCAGGAAGTAGGAGTATATACGGCCGGCTCCATAGTAGGCTTCCGGGTCATCCGGGTATACAGTGGTAATCCGCTGGTAAGCGGCTACCGCCTGCTCAAATTTTTTCTGAAACTCATACACCACGGGAATGTTATGAAGAGGAGTGACCCCTTTCGGATCCAGTTCAAGCGATTTGTTATAGGCTTCCAGGGATTCATCCAGTTTACCGGTTTTCCGGCGGCATATGCCCAGGTTGTCCCAGGCAAACACAAAACGGGGATCAATTTTAACGGCTTTTTCAAACTGACTGACCGCATTTTCCAGGTCATTTTGTTTCATGAACTGGATCCCCATGTTATAAGCCGACTGGGCCAGCGGGTTATTGGACATGGACAAATCAGATTCCTCATTATTGGAGGCAACGGCTTCATTCATGGAGGCACAACTGTCCTTGAGCCAGCGTTCAATATCATAATAATACCGCTTGTAGCTGCCTGTTCCCTTATCAATATTTACGACGATTTTAGTTGAACCGCTTTCTTTCAGTGAATTCATCAGGGCCATTGAAAGCTGGTAGGCATTTACCTGCTTGTCAATACAGCCGGCAATATCTGCAGAAATCTCCTTGTGGTTCTTTTTCGATAACCTGATCGAGTCAATGCAATTGCAGGCATTGGCGGAAATCTCCGCCAGCATTTTAGTTGAATCAAAATTCAGCTGGCTGAGCAGTTGTTTTGATTCGTCTGCAGATAATTTTCGACTGTCTTTATCTTTCTGTGCAATACTGAACAGGGAACTGCATACCAGCAGCAGGGCAAGAATGACTCTTTTCATCGGAGAAAGTTAAGTGTGAGGAGATGCGTATAAAGTTATGAAAAACGGGTTAACCCAGGCTTTCCAGGCTTTTGCCGATTATCTGTACCGCTTCATCCACCTGTGAAGAAGTTATCAGCAGGGGTGGGGCAAACCTTATTTTATCTCCATGGGTGGGTTTGGCCAGCAAACCGTTTTGCATCAGTTGCAGGCAAAGTTCCCAGGCGGCTTCTTTATCCGGATGATCAATTACAATGGCATTCAGTAATCCCTTGCCCCGGATCAGCGAAATATGTTTTGACTGAAGTCCGGCCAAACCCTTTCTTAATTGTTCCCCCCGGATCGCGGCATTCTCCGCCATCTTCTCCTCCTTCAGCACCTGCAGGGCCGAAATCGCCACCGCGCAGGCGAGGGGGTTACCTCCATACGTGGAGCCATGTTCCCCGGGTTTGATGGTCAGCATGATCTCATCATCCGCCAATACTGCACTTACCGGGAGCATGCCGGCACTCAGCGCTTTTCCCAGGATCAGGATATCCGGACGTACATTCTCATGATCACAGGCCAGCATCTTTCCGGTACGTGCCAGGCCGGTTTGTATCTCATCTGCGATGAACAATACATTGGCTTCTTTGCAGAGCGCTTTTGCTGCTGACAGGTATCCATCATCCGGCACCAGTACACCTGCTTCGCCCTGTATGGGTTCCACCAGGAATCCGGCCACCTGTTTATCTTCCAATGCTGCGGCCAAGGCTTGTGTATCATTATAAGGAATGGCTTTAAAGCCCGGCATATAAGGACCAAAGTTTTTCCGTGCAGAGGGATCACTGCTGAAAGAGATCACGGTGGATGTACGTCCATGAAAATTACCTTCGGCCACAATGATCACGGCTTTCCCTTCCTCAATGCCTTTGACTTCATAAGCCCATTTCCGGCAGAGTTTGATGGCGGTTTCCACCCCTTCGACCCCGGTATTCATGGGTAACACCTTATCATATCCGAAATATTCAGTGATGAACTTTGCATATTCACCTAACCGGTCACTATGAAAGGCACGGCTGGTAAGGGTCAGCTGCTGAGCCTGTTGGGTAAAGGCCTGCAGTATGCGTGGATGGCAATGTCCCTGGTTAACAGCCGAATAGCCGCTCAGGAAATCGAAATATTGTTTATCATCCACATCCCATACATGCACCCCCTTTCCGCGGGTCAGTACTACGGGCAGGGGATGGTAATTGTGCGCCCCGTAATGTTCTTCGAGACCGAGATAATGCAGGGCTTTGTCTGATATATTTATAACAGGAGTCATAGTCGTTTTTTAAGAAAAAAAGAAAATGGAACTTTTTGAGAATTTATGCTTCGGATGGCTCTGCATGACAAGAACAGCTGTTGTCACCCTGAGCCTGCCTACCGGACAGGCGGGCTTTCCGAAAGTTGACTCAGAGGAAGCGCGTAAGGATTATCCTCGATGATTGAGTAAATCGAGGTTGGCCTGAAGAATATGATATGTTCGTGTAAAATGGAACATTGCACCGGCAAGATACAAAAAAAGCGGAAATCAGTTTCCGCTGTAAATCACCCCGGTGGTGGGGGTTTCCTTTAATTCAATCCGGCTCAGTAATGGAAGTCCTGCCTTGATCCGGTCCCAGAACCAGATCGTGATATTCTCAGCCGTCGGGTTTTCAAGACCGGGGATCTCATTCAGTAAACGGTGATCCACCTGGTCGATCAGGGGTAGTACCGTGTCTTTCAGCACTTTGAAGTCCATTATCCAGCCTGATTCCGGATCAGGGGTACCCTGTATATAGACACGCAGGTGGTAGGTATGCCCGTGCATTTGTTTGCATTTATGGCCTTCGGGAACATTTGGCAAAAAATGGGCCGCATCAAAACCAAACTCTTTGTAGATCTCCATACAGTGAATTTAAGGCGCAAAAATAGCCCGCTTTTTTTAATTGGATATGAGACAGGTCAGGCCGGTAAAACTTTAATAAAATAATCCGGTGGCAGGTTTAAAATGAGGGGTTTGCCGGCGGGGAACAGGCCATAAACCGTACTGCCGCTGCCACTCATGGACGCATAGGACGCCCCTTTATGGTATAATTCTTCTTTTATGGCCGCGATCTCCGGAAACGCATAAAACAATGGCTTTTCAAAATCATTAACCAGTTCATCTGCCCAGCTGCTGACTGGTTGAGCAATGATCTCTTTGATTGATTTGGCCGGGATTGCAGGACGGACACCGGCAAAAGCTTTAGCCGTGGATATATGTAAGCCCGGGTTGACAATGACCAGCGTATATCCGGATAAATCAACCATAACCGGTTCCAGGATTTCACCCCTGCCTGTGGCATAGCATGGTTTGTTGATGATGAAAAAAGGGCAATCACTACCCAGCACCAGGGACAGTTCCTGTAACCGTTGATCCGGTATATCCAGTTTGAAATAATCATTCAGTAATCGAAGGGTAAATGAGGCGTCCGCACTGCCCCCACCCAGTCCGGCGCCGGTTGGAATCAGTTTATGCAGGTGGAGCCGGGCGGCTGGTAACCGGGGATATTCTTTCTTCAGCAGCTCATACGCTTTTACACA
The DNA here is from genome assembly GCA_964519865.1 of uncultured Chitinophaga sp. GTDB lineage: Bacteria > Bacteroidota > Bacteroidia > Chitinophagales > Chitinophagaceae > JJ008. The sequence goes on from CAZFLL010000010.1 coordinate 42,250, forward strand.
GAGATTTGCTGCAGGATCTCCTTCAATTGTAATGCCTGATTGGGTATACTGAACAGTTGAACCATTTGCAGAATTATCAGGTACAATCTCAAGTATATCTGTCAAACGGATGGGGTAGAAGACCGTCTCCAGGTCATGGTAGCCATCCGCTCTTTTGTGCAGGATATGCAGTCCGAGATTGATCTTACAATTGGGGTATACGATCATGGAGCAGGAACCGGAATAGCCGGTAAAGGAGTTTAGAAACGGTTACTTGCGCTTGCTGCGGCTGTTAATTTCATCCCTGATGGCAATGGCCCGGATATAATCCTCGTTGTCCAGTACCTCATTTAAAAGATGATTTAACTCTTCCAAGGTCATGGTTTTCAAGTCTTCATTGCCGGTAGGACGATCTTCTTCTACAACCACTTCCTGTTTGGCTTTTTTCTTTTTGCCAGAGCCAGCCGTATCTTCCATCAGGATGCCGGCACTTTCAAGGATATTCTCGTACGTATAAATCGGGCAGCCAAAACGGACAGCCAGGGCGATGGCATCTGAAGTGCGGGAATCAATTTCCACGGTATCGTTTTCTCCGGAACAAACCAGTTTGGAATAGAAGATGCCTTCCTGCAGGTCGCAGATAATGATCTCATGCAGGTCGATGGCGAAGGCCGTCATGAAATTCTTCATCAGGTCGTGTGTGAGCGGGCGACTGGGGGCCATTTTTTCAAGGGCTACTGCTATGGCCTGTGCTTCAAAACCACCGATAACGATCGGGAGGCGACGCAGGCCGTTTACCTCACCCAATACCACGGCATAGGAATGCGTTTGGGTGATGCTATGCGAAAGGGCCACTATTTCCAGTTCGATCTTCTTCATACGATGGCACGAAACTACGTCTTTTCGGCAAAATATTTATGCTTCCGGCCCTGATTTAGTTCTCTTTACGCTATAAAAAAAACCGGTCAGCACAGGGCTGACCGGTCAATTATTCGTTCCTTAATTTTCTAAGCAATTCCTTTAAGCTTTTTAATAGCAGCAGTCATCTTAGGGACTACCTCAAAAGCATCTCCTACAATTCCATAATCGGCTGCTTTGAAGAAGGGGGCTTCCGGGTCCTTATTGATCACCACGATGACCTTACTGCGATTGACCCCGGCCAGGTGCTGGATGGCCCCGGAAATACCAATGGCGATATAGAGATTCGGGGCAATGGCAAAACCGGTTTGTCCCACATGTTCATTGTGCGGGCGCCAATGCGCATCAGCCACCGGGCGGCTGCAGGCGGTAGCGGCATGCAGGGTTTTAGCCAGTTCTTCCACAATGCCCCAGTTTTCGGGACCTTTCATACCACGTCCGGCACTTACCACGATCTCCGCCTCGGTCAGCGGCACTTCACCACTGGCCTTGGCTACACTTACCAGTTTAACCCTGGATGGATCAACCGTTGCTGTAAACGGCACTACTTCCGCCGCTCCTTCACCGGCAATGGTCTGGTAGGCATTCGGGTTCAGGGCAATAATTTTTATACCGGTGTTCACTGAAATATTGGCAAAAGCCTTACCGGAGAATACATTCTTTTTTACCACAAATCCACCCGAGGTATCGGGCAGGCCTACAGCACCGGAAACCAGGCCGGCTTTCAGTCGGACAGACAGCCTTGGTGCAATGGCTTTACCACTGAGGTTATTGGAAAATACAATCACGGTGGCCGCAGAAGTGGTGGCTACCTGTGCAATCACTTTAGTATATAACTGGGCATCCTGGTGATCCAGGGCATTGGTATTGACATGATGAATTTTCTTTACGCCATACTTTCCCAGTGTGGCCAGATCATCTTTTACGGTACCCAGTACGACACCTTCAGCAGTCGTGCCCAGTTGTTCCGCCACTTTGGCCCCGTAGGTTAATGCTTCCAGCGATGCTTTTTTTACATGGCCTTCGGCGGTATCGATGAATATTAAAACTGACATAGTAAGAGAGTTTGTTGTTTGTCGTTTGTTGTTTGTTGTCGTTGATTTCCGGTGAGTAGTTTCGTACCTCGTACTTAGAAGCTTTTGGCTTCTTCGTGAAGTAAGCGAACCAGTTCTTCCACGTTTTCCGCGTCCACCAGTTTTACCCCGGCTTTTGCAGGAGGTAAACCGAATCCTGAAACGGAAGTGAGGGCTTCAGCTCCGGTGGGTTCCACCACTTTCAGGGGTTTGGTGCGGGCGGCCATGATGCCACGCATATTAGGAATACGGGCTTCAGCCATTCCCTTGGTGGCGCTTACCACCAGCGGGAGTGTGGCTTCATTCACTTCTTCACCTCCTTCGATTTCACGGGTTACTGTGGCGGTTGTACCAGCCAGTTCAAATCTGGTTGCCAGGGAAATATAGGGAAGGTCCAGCAGTTCAGCCACCATGCCACCAATGGAAGAGCCATTATAATCAATGGTTTCTTTACCGGTGAAAATGAGGTCATAACCACCCTGCTTCGCCACTTCAGCGATCTGAGAGGCGATAAAATAACTGTCATGGCTGTCAGCATTCACACGGATGGCTTCATCTCCGCCCAGGGCCAGGGCCTTGCGGATTATGGGTTCTGCATCAGCAGTACCAACAGTAACCAGGTGAATAGAAGAGGAGGGGTCCGCTTCTTTTAATTCAATCGCCCGGACAAGAGCATACCATTCGTCGTAAGGATTGATGATCCACTGTACGCCGTTCACATCGAATTTCGTGTTGTTATCGGTGAAGGCTATTTTTGCAGTGGTATCCGGTGTTTTACTGATACAAACCAGGATTTTCATTTGCGAGGTGTTTAATCGTTATACAATTAGTTGTTTATGCAACTAAAACAAAGATAAGAGAAGCTTTCTAATTCCGGGCATTTCCCGGGAAAAAAATTTATAACATGGACCGCATCGAAAAGTTGAAGGAATTCCTTGTTACCAGTCCCTCTGATAGTTTTTTACTACATGCCCTGGCCCTGGAATATATTAAAATCGGGGATGATACAAAGGCCCGGCAGTTATTTGAAGAGATACTGCACCGCGAACCCCACTATGTGGGCAGTTATTACCACCTGGCCAAATTGCTGGAGCGGACAGGTGAAGAAGCAGAAGCCATCAAGGTCTACGAAAAGGGTATGGATGAGGCCCGGAAAGCGGGGGATAATCATGCTTTAGGGGAACTCAGAGGCGCATACGAAGAGCTTACTTTCTGACTATAATGTACGGGCGGGTCAGTAAAAAACGGGCAGAAACAGGTAAACAAGGATTGCAGTGCCGAACAGAACTGCCGCGGCTTTCATCCGGTTAAATGAATAGAACCATAACCCGGCCAGCAGAATAATACCCGCCAGTATACTGGATTCACTGAACCTTGAATCTGCCATGAGCTGAGCCACAATACTGTCAGGTATCAGGGGGGATACTAATTGTTTCCTTGCCTGTATAAAACTGATATAACCGGAAATAAGCAACAGCACATCGATACTGAAGAGTATGCGGCAGATCCAGTCCCAGGAGTTATCCTTCTTATTTATTTCGGGCATTTTCAAAAATACATTTTGTTACTTTGTTTATATGAGCCTGCTCGAAAAATTCATAGCATCGGTCCATGCGAATAAACTCTTCACTTCCCGTGATCATCTCCTGCTGGCTGTTAGCGGGGGAGTGGACTCTGTGGTACTCTGTGAACTCTGCCATCAGGCTGGCTTTACTTTCACTATCGCTCATTGTAATTTCCGGTTAAGGGGTGCGGAAAGCGACCGGGATGAACACTTCGTCACCGGACTGGGAATGAAATATAATGTGGAAGTGCTCGTCAAACGATTCGAAACGGAGGCTTATGCTTTTGATAATAAGCTCTCCATCCAGGAAGCCGCAAGAGAACTTAGGTATAATTGGTTCGGAGCGCTTGTTGAAAGTCAAAATTCAAAAGTAAAAAGTCAAAACCCTCTACCATCAACGCCCAACTCTTTCCTCCTTACAGCTCACCATGCCGATGACAATAACGAAACCCTGTTAATGAACTTTTTTCGCGGAACCGGGCTGCATGGACTAACCGGTATCCCCGAAACAAACGGCTATATTAGGAGACCGCTGCTTGGATTTGCCAAAGAAGAACTCATGGCTTTTGCAGCTGAACATAAACTGGAATTTGTGGAAGATTCATCCAACGAGTCATCCAAATACACCCGTAATTTTTTCAGGAATGAACTGATCCCGGCAATCAGTAACGTGTATCCACAGGTGAAACAAAACCTGCAGGACAATATTAACCGGTTCAGGGAATCGGAGAAGCTATACCTGTATGCGGTGAATGAACTGAAGAAAAAACTCTGCCGCAGCAAAGGAGCCGAAGTTCATATTCCGGTTAAACAGTTGCTGATGCTGGATAACCGGGCACTGGTATATGAGATCATCCGGGAATATGGTTTTGGCGAGAAACAGGTGGAAGAACTGTACAAACTGACCAGCAGTGAATCCGGTAAATATATCGATTCACCCTCGCTGCAGTACCGGATCATTAAACACCGGCATTGGCTGATCATCAGTCCGGTGCAATCCACCGCCTCAGCGACCATCGCAATCAGTTCAGAAGACAGGTCAGTTGTTTTTGAAGCCGGAACTATTCATCTTCAGGCCTCTGATGATGGAGACCGGCAGCCACCGCTGTCTTTGAATGAAGCCTGGCTGGATCAGCGGTTGATGAGTTATCCGTTGATACTGCGTAAGTGGAAGACCGGGGATTATTTTTATCCCCTGGGAATGAAAAAAAAGAAAAAATTATCCCGCTTCTTTATTGACCTGAAAATGTCTAAAGCCGATAAGGAAAAAGTGTGGGTGCTGGAGACAAATAAACGGATTGCCTGGGTGATCGGTTACCGGATCGATGACCGTTTCAAGCTCTCCCCGGCAACCAGGACCGTGATTAAATGCAGTATTCAGCCCGGGTATTAACGGGGTAACTGGATGATATCGGATCCGCTCATGTGACGGATCTGCTCCACAAACAAACTCAGCACCGGGTAATCTCCCAGGAAACGGCATACCAGGAAAGTGAAACCAATACCAAACAAGGCGCCATAGATATGCGCTGAGTGATTAATATTACTCCCTCCTTTACGATCCATCAAGCTGGAAGCCACCAGGTAAATGATCCCGAAAAGAAATCCGGCAATATAAACGGGGATAAAAAATAAGCCAATGCCGATCATTGGATTGAAAAGAATGCTGGAAAAGACCACTGCAGAAACCGCACCGGAAGCCCCCAGGCTACGGTAATGATAGTTGTCCTTGTTTTTGAAATAAGTAGGCAGGAGACAGGCTGCCAGTGCCAGGATATACATTGCCAAGTAAACCAGGTTGCCATATTTACCAAACAGGATATTAAAATTATTCTCCACACCCTGCCCGAATAAATACAGGGTGAACATGTTAAATGCCAGGTGCCCGATATCCGCGTGCAACAACCCGCAACTGAAAAAACGGTACCACTGACCCCGCTGAACAGCCGGCGGATAAAAAATCAGGTCTTCCATGATTTTCTGGTTGCTGAAAGCGGTAAAAGAAACGATGGCCGTAATAACTATGATGATCAGCGTGGTCGATATTTCCATGATATTGATTTAGCCGGGTAAATATAAATTATTTGTGATGGTACTTTTCGTTTTTTAATATCGTACAGGCCCGGTATACCTGCTCGGCCAGGATCAGTCTCACCAGCTGATGCGGAAACACGAGATCAGACAGACTCCATTTTAACTGGGCTCTTTTCAGTACCGCTTCATCCAGTCCGTAAGCACCACCAATCAGGAACACCAGGTTTTTACTGCTTTCATTGGCTCTCGCCTGAATAAGACCTGCCAGCCCTTCAGAACTCAGCTGCTTTCCTCTTTCTTCCAGTGCCACCAGGTAATCATCTTTGCCCAGCCTTTCCAGTATCGATTCTCCCTCTTTCTTCTTCATATCCGTTTCATTCATAGCCGCCGCATTTTTCGGTACCGGAATAATACTCCATTCCACTTTATAATACCTTGAGATGCGTTTGGTGAAATCTTCCACACCAGTTTTTACGTATGGCTCGTGGCTTTTTCCAACGGAAAGGAAAATGATCTTCATTAGTTAAAGTTGACAGGTTGATAAGTTGACAGGTTGATAAGGAGGTTTTCTTAGCTGGCTGCATTGTCAACCTGTAAACCTGTTAACTTATCAACTTTTCTAAAAAAAACCAAAGTTCTAAGTGTTAAATCGAAACTCCTTAGAACCCTCGCTTCACTTCCTCCTTTATCTCCACCTCTTTAACCTTGCCATACTTCTCAGCGATTTTCCGGATATCAGCTGCTTTACCTACCAATATAAACTGCAGTTTGTCTTTCGGGAAATACTTTGCGATGATTTCTTTAGCCTTATCCAGTGTCAGTCCGTCAACATTCTTTTCAAAATTGTTGATAAAGGATTCATCAAAATTATACCAGAACATCTGGGTCATCAGTCCGGCCAGCTGACTGGCCGTTTCAAACCGGGGAGGAAACTGACCTTTTACATAGTTCTTGGCTGATGCAAGTCCTTTCTCGTCAATGCCGGTGCTATGCAGTTTATTGAGCACTTCCAGGGCTTTATCAATGGCCGGCTCAGTGGTTTTACCCGCTGTAAACGTGCTGATAATAAAACTACCCCCGTTTTTTAAGGCGTTGAACCGGCTTCCGGCTCCATAAGTCAGTCCGCTGTTTACCCGAAGTTCATCATTGAGCATGGAGGTAAACCGTCCGCCGAATAAGGTATTCACCACATCAATGGACACATAATCCGGGTTATTACGGGCAATACCTGGTGCACCTATTATAAAAGTGGTTTCTTTGGCGTCCTCTTTATTGACCAGTAATACGCGGTTTTCAGTTGGTTTGCTGATAGCATTTGCCGCAAGATTGGCCGAAGCAGTTTTAGGTCCTTTTTTCCAGCCGCCGAACAAGGCCGTTAACCTGGCTTTCATCTCTTTTGCATTAAAGTCACCGGCCACGCTGATAGCAGAACCATCCGGTCGGTAATTCGTGGCATAGAATTTTTTGAGATCCTCCGCTGTCAATGGGGTCACTGTGGAAATTTTTCCCTGTACAATATTGCCATAAACATGATCACCATAGAGGAATTTATCAAAATAGGCACCGATAACTGAGCGGGGACTTTCTTTCTGTTGTTCCAGGCTCACCAACAGGCGTTTCTTTTCTTTGGAAAATTCAGCTGTATCAAAAACAGGATTCAGCAGGATATCCTTAAGAATTCCCAGAATTTTTTCCCGGTCCTTTGCGGCAAATTTGGCTGAAAGACCGGCAGATTCTTTTGACGCATAGGTGCTGATCGTGGCCCCTAGAAAATCAAGTTCCTCGTCCATTTTAGCCTTGGTCATGGTTTGGGTACCATGCTTCAGCCCGGTAGCAGTCAGGGAAGCCAGTCCGGCCTGTTCCCCGTCATATATTGCCCCGGCAGGCAGGATGGCGGATACACTGATTACCGGCACTTCATGCTGTTCCATCAGGTAAATAACCAGGCCATTGGGTAATTTGAATTTTTCATAAGGAGGCAGTTTATACCCCTGTGCCGGTAACTGGAATGCAAGGGCCAGTAAAAGACCGGTTATAAAATATGGTTTGAACGTTCTCATGTTATTATTCCTCCGTATTTGATTTTAACACCCCCACTGTCCGGTTCTGTTTCGTAAAATATTTTTTGGCGACCCGCTGTACATCGGCGGCTGTTACTTTATTGTAAGCGTCCGGGGCATCAAACATTTTCCGGTAATCACCGAAAAATACTTCATACGTGCCGATATTATTGGACTTGCCATCGATCGTTTCCACCTGGTTGTAGAATTCCATCAGCTTCTGGTTTTTGATCTTCTGGAGTTCCGCTTCTGTTATGCCTTCATTTTTAATTTTTTCCAGGACATCATAAATGGCCTGCTCGACGGCGGATTCAGCAACCCCTTTTGCACTGACTGCATAAAACTGAAACAAGGTAGGGTCAAAACTTTCGCCGAAACTGGCATTGGCAGAAGTGGCCAGCTGGAGTTTATCCACCAACGTGGTGTAAAGCCGGGATGATTTTCCACTGGATAAAACAGAACTCAGGATATTTAATGCATAAAAATCCTCATGCTTTGCCTCAGGTACATGGTAAGCAATCATCAGGTAGGGGGTGGCGGCTTCTTTCTGTACCATCACCCGGCGTTCACCGGTCTGTACCGGTTCCACAATATTCACTTTCGGGGGAGCCGGTTGTGCGGGAATAGGTTCCAGGTATTTCTCCGCCAGTCTTTTTACTTCATCCAGTTTAATACCACCGGATACCACCACCACACAGTTATTGGGGGCATAATAGGTTTTAAAATAACGCTCCAGGTCTTCCTGTTTCCAGTTCTTCATGTCGTCCTCATAACCGATCACCGGCCAGTGGTAAGGATGTTCCAGGAAGGCCGCACCCTGCAGGGTCTGTGACAGCTGTTCCCAGGGTGAATTCTCCAGCCCTGTACTCCGTTCGCTCAGTACCACGCCTCGCTCACTTTCCACCATTTTGGGATCAATACTGAGACTGGAAATCCGGTCACCCTCCAGGTCAAAAATCACTTCAGCCGATGAGGCCGGAAACCAGTTGGTATAAACCGTTACATTTTCGGTCGTATAAGCATTGTTGGATCCGCCATTGAATTCCATAGTCTGGTCAAACAGTTTAGGACCGTATTTCTTAGCCCCGTTGAACATCATGTGTTCAAAGAAATGGGAGAGACCGGTGATCCCCTGGTGTTCGTTACGGCTGCCTACTTTGTAAAAAAGATACATATTGGCATTGGGAATGGAAAAGTCTTCCACCACCAGGAACTTCATCCCGTTTTTCAGGGTAAAGGTTTTAACATCGTCTGCCTTCAGTTGTGCCTGGCTGATAATTCCCAGGAGCAGGAGGACAGGTAAGAGTAGTTTTTTCATGCAGGTAAATTATGGGTATAAAGCTACGTATTGCCCGGGAAATAAAAGAAGGAGCTTCGGGCAACGAGTTACGAGTTGCGAGACTTATAGTCCGAACCCGTTCTTTAAGTCTCGCAACTCGTAGCTCGTTGCTCACAGCTTAAATGTATAATTCGCAGATAATCCGGATAGACGTTAACTAAGCCTCTTTTGTTATTTAAATTCAATTCACTTAGAACGGGCTGTTGACCTGCCTACCGGCAGGCAGGCTGCCGACTACCGACTACCGACTACCGGCTATTTTATCTCGTAGTCTTTTTTAAACGACATCAGGGTAGACCGGTATAACACATTCGTCGGGTCCAGTGTCGAGGCTTTGGTATAATACTCATAAGCTTCTGCCAGGTAATGCGCGTCTTCCAGCATAAACCCGATGCGATAAGCCTGTTCAGCCGGGGCTTCGAACTGTTCACCCTGAAGCCTGAGGGTTTCCAGTAAGGCGCTAAAACTTTCCTTGCTGACCATATTCAGCACTTTTCGCTCTTCATTTTCCTCGCCTTTGACAGCTGATGTCCAGAAATAGGATTCACCGGCTTTCAGTTTACCGGCAAAACCCGACATAGGAATTTTCAGTTTGGTGACCGTAGTGGTAAACACAACGAATTCGGGTTTATTCGCATTGTATAAATTGAAGACAAACTCTTTTGCTTCTGAGTAAGATTTCCAGGAAAGCGGGAATGTACCGGCAATGCCGGAATAATTGACGGTATCCAGCCGGGGGTCGATCCAGATATTATTGATGCTGCGCGTAACGGCGCCCACGGTATTCATAAAAGCTTTGCGGTTACTCCCGGGTGAACCGCTTGATTTGGTCATCTGATTCCATACATACTTGATATAGTTGGAGGTAAATGAACTGTGGTTCACTTTGCAGGAATCACCCATTTTATTCATGGCATAAGTACCGGGTTTGCTGATGGTGAACATGGCTTCCTCATTGCAGATCAGGGTAGCCACAGAACCGGCTGCTACTTTCAGGGTGGCTGAATTACTCATGGTCTTGCCTACTTTGGCTTTTACTTCCACATTGTTTTCCACTACTGATACATTGCCTTTGTAACTATAAATGAGAAAATTGTTCTGCGCAACACAGCAACTGGTTACGATGAGCAGCAGGAAGGAGAGGCTTGTTTTTTTCATATTGTGATGGTTGAATAGTAATGATTGATTAATGTCCATGGTGACCAAATACAGTCCGGTACTTGAATCTACGGTGCATCCAGCTGGCCCAGGCTTCGTAAAAATAGATAACGTCCACCGCCATCACGATCACGATCAGGGTTAGTTTCATATCCAGTTTGATCCGGTAGGTTTCATAGAACCATAGATCCAGGTACAGGAACAGGATTGCGGAGAGCAGCTGGGCTATTTTAGCCACCAGGTGAAACCAGATATGATGATCCAGGTAATATTTGATAAAAATGGCCATATGGATCCAGCCAATGATGATAGCCAGTATCCAGCTGAACCAGGCCGGCATTTTGCGGATATAATTGTTCTCGATCGCCATGGAAAGCATATTGGCATGTACCACCACCCCGTACATATCCGGGTTCGATTTGCCATAATACTTTTCATTCATCGGGGTGAATTTCTTATCCTCTATATCATTTGGGCCCACACCGCAATATCCCAGTAAAACAATTTTGTTTTTTAGTGAACTTGGTTCAGCAAGTCCGGCCAATACAGAGTCCCCATCGACTACAATATATCGTTCCTGCCGGCGGGTATAGTTAATGGTCTCCACCTTATTATGACGCTTGACCAGACGCTGATAAGCCTTCGTGTCATATTTTTCCAGAATCGCTGCTGCAAAACTTTTAAAGGGCTGTCCTTTTGGTTCTTTTTCATTTTCAAAAAAAGGAGCCCAGAGCCGGATAGTGGCAATACTGTCGGCCAGCATATTCGCATATCCCTCACTGCGGCCGGTACTGCTGAAATAATTTTCTTTGTAAGGATCCTTGTTGTCGCTCCAGTCCAGCCGGCTTGCCAGAATCAGGTTGGGATGGCGGGCTGCCACTGCTGCGAATAAGGAGTCTGCATATGGATCGCGGGGGGTATCAAATAATACATCCAGTCCCATGACCCTTGGCTGTTGTTCCGCCGTCTTCTCAATAATCCAGGCCAGTTTCTCCCTGTCTGCATCCCGAATATTCACAATAGTAATGTGACTTTCCAGTGAATCATTCCTGTATTCCAGGTTGGCATGGGCCATATCATGAAAATCAAAATCCTTGAGGGCCAGTTTCAATGGATTGAGAAAATAGAAGTTGATCGGGATGGAGCCCAGGACTACGATAAAGACAAACACCCATATTGTCGAGAATAAAGTATCCCGTTCATAGAGGTACTTGGTGATATGGTTCTTTACCCTCCGGGCCTGTTGCCCGATATGCCTGTGCAATGGTTTCTTCATGAAATATGCAGTTCCCTGGTTTTGGTGTAATGATTCAATATCCCGTTCCGGGATTACAAGTCCCTGAACGATGGTTATTCATTGGTAATGTCTTAAACGGGATACCCTGTGCGGGGTATTTATTGCAGGTAAACGTTCATTCTCCTCTAAATCCGTAAATTGGAAGTTCGAATTTATGCGAAAATCCCTTTCCATCCCGATTCTGTTATGGGTTCTTTTACTGTTGTCCGCCAACGGACTGGCACAATCACCGCCCAGTCCCAGGGATACAACCGTGACTGGTCCGCAAACTTTCGCCATGATCATGGGGATTTCAAAATATAAATATGTACGACCCCTGGGCTATGCCGATAAGGATGCCGAAATGTTCCGGGATTATTTGAAATCCCCTGCCGGCGGGCGTTTGAAGGAGGATAATATATTTATGGTGCTGAATGAACAGGCAGTAAGCGCGGTTTTCTGGGGCAAGGGTTTTCAGTGGCTCAAAGCCAAAAAACTGCAGAAGGGAGACCGGCTTTTTATCTACCTGGCCGGCCATGGAGATGCGATCGACGAGGACCAGTTTTTTTACCTGACCTACGATTGTAACCCTGCGGGAGATAAGAACAATTACCTCGCCGGGGGAACCATCCAGTTATTTAACCTGAAAAAGAAAATTGCGGCAGAAACGGCCAAGGGGGTCGAAGTGTTTTTTATCATGGATGCCTGCCGCTCCAATGAACTGCCTGGTGGATCAGAAGGCCAGAATTTCCTGAATTCAGCTGTATCTGAAAAAAGGGCCGGGGAGATCATTATGCTGGCCACGGGGGCCGGTCAGGAATCCCTGGAAGATGTGTCGATCGGTAACGGGCATGGATTATTTACCTATTACCTGATCGATGGACTGAGCGGCCTGGCGGATACGGACGGCACCCCGGATAACAAGATCACCCTGGCAGAAATACAAAACTATGTGGACAAGAATGTACCCACGATCGCCCAGCAACGTTTCCGGCGAAAACAGGATCCTTATTTCTGCTGTACAGAGAACAGCGGGAAGGTGGTCAGTACAGTGGATATTGAGTATTTAAAAAAATGGCTGGACAGCCGGCGTAAGGGGCCCGGGAATGCTTTTCATGGAACGCTGAGGGATAAGCGCTATTTCAGTGTGGCGGATACTTTATTACTTGAAACCTACCAGCAGTTTTACCAGGCCATCCGGGAAAATAAACTGACCGGGATTTCTTCCGCTGAATATTATTATAATCAGCTCGAAGCAAAATACCCGGATAATAAATACACTGCGGATGCCCGGCTTACCCTGGCGGTCAGTTTTATCAATTTTGCACAGGCCAAGATCAACCTGTACCTCGATTGCCGGGATGCCGTATCCATTCAGCGGATCAGGGCACAAATGGGGGAAGAGGAACGCAATGATGAAACCTCGGCGGGGATTGACCGTATGGAAAAAGTGGCCCAGCAGGAGGATTATACAGTGGGGGCCATGCTGGAAAAAGCGATACCGGTGATCCGGGAAGATGATCCGGATTTTGCGGAAACACTGATCGGGCAATTGTATTTTTTCAAAGCCAGGGGTTATTTCGGGAAAGCCAAAAAAGCAGTTGATATCAATAAGGCCTTTGAGTATGCGTATGCGGCTTATGCACGCGATCATAAAGCCGCTTATATTCTTAATACCTTGTCGGCACTGCACCTGGATAATTACCGGTATGACAGTGCCATTCATTATGCCCGGAAAGCCATTGCCGAAGCACCGGGCTGGCGTTATCCATACGTTACGCTGGCTTTTTGTTACCGTACACAGAATAAACCGGATTCCGCGATCCGGTATTACCGTCGTTCTATTGCCGTAGCGCCGGCCAATGCCGATGCCTATGTGGACCTGGGTCATTATTATTTTTCCCTGTCAAGAAATGATTCCGCCCTGGCCTTTTACCAGCGGGCGCTCATTATAGAGCCGGGCAATGTATATGCCCTGAATAATATCGGTTGGATCTATTATAACAATAAGCAATACGGGGAGGCTATTGGTTATTTCAGGCAGAGTATTACAACGGATCCGAAATTCATCAATGCCTATAACGGGTTGGGCAAAAGTTATTTTGCCCGCCAGCAATTCGATTCGGCCCGTACCTGGTATCAGAAAGCTTTTTCCAATTACCAGGATAAATCGTTTGTGAATATTTATATCGGCAATTTTTACCGCGACCTGAAAGCCTGGGATTCCGCCAAGGTTTATTACCGGCTCGCTGCAGTGGCCGATCCCCGGTATGAAGACGCTTATAATAATCTCGGGCTTTCCAGTTTTGCCCTGAAGCAATACGATTCGGCCCGGTATTATTACCGCCAGGCTTTAACCGCTAATCCTTATTCAGCCTTTGCCTTGCTGAATACAGGACTCGTTTATAAAGAACTGAAGCAACCGGATTCCACGTATTATTATTTTCAACAGGCCATCTGGCTGGAACCAAAGAACCCATCCCTGCTCAACAACCTGGGGGTGATTTACGGGGAGGAAAAGAAATATGATTCAGCCAAGAATTATTTCCGCCGGGCCTTACAGGTACGGCCTGATTATAAACCGGCTTCCAACAACCTGATAAGGATTTACCGGGAACTCGGGCAACTGGATTCGGTAACCAATTTCCTGCGCAATACTTCGCTGTTTGAAAATGGCAGTGCTTCCTATATGCATGATATGGGGCGTGTCTTTTATGAGCAACGGCGTTATGATTCGGCCCGCTGGTATGTTCGTAAAGCCATTGAACTGGATCCTGCCAATCCACAGGTATTGAGCAGTATGGCACTTACTTACCAGGGACTGAAGAAAACAGATTCTGCCAGGCTGTATATGCGTCAGGCGCTGGACCTGGATCCGGAAAACCCATTACTGATGCAACGGATGGCCGATTTGTTCCGCCAGCAAAAGAAAACAGATTCCGCTCTTTATTATTTCAGAAAGTACACGGGTTTCCGGAGTGAAACGGGGGAAGGACAGCTGAACCTGCTGACCGGCAATTTCCTGGCTGATATGAATATGACTGATTCAGCGCTTGCTTATTACAGGAAGGCGATGGAAACAGACCAGGGGAGTGCGTCTGCTTATCTCAATGCAGGTACCATTTTAATGAAAACAGAAGAATATGAAGCCGCCCTTCCTTACCTGAGAAAGGCCGTGGTTTTGGATCCGGAGAGTTTTTCAGCGGTTTATAACCTGGGACTGGTCTTTCATGTGCTCAACCGGTATGATTCGGCTATTTATTTTATCAGCAAGGCCCTTCAGCTGGTACCAACCCGGGAAGATGCTTATTACCAGCTGGGTTGTACCTATGCCCTGGCCAACCAGCCGGCACAGGCCATCCTCAACCTCCGGCTGGCTTTTGAAAAGGGCTATAAAGGCCGGGAAAGCCTGCTTACAGACCCTGATCTGTTTGGATTGAAAGACAATAAAGAATTTCAGGCCCTGCTGGATAAATACTTGCCAGACAGGAAATTACCATAAAACTTTTGTGATCTTTTTTATGCTTTGACTTTTTGTCCTATATTTGCCGCCCGTTGGCCCCGTAGCTCAATTGAATAGAGCATTTGACTACGGATCAAAAGGTTTCTGGTTTGAATCCAGACGGGGTCACAAAACACTGAGATATGGTCTTGTAAACAAGCAGTTTATGAGACCTTTTTCTTTTTGGGGTAAACATAGGTAAAACATTCTTTAAGGGGGTCTCCCCCGATACATTAATACCATAGATTTTTAATTTATGAAGTTTATTTAGTCATATACCTGCACTTCTAACTAAAGTTTTGTGGTGTTTTGGATATTTCGCGCTAATTGACCCCCTAAGATCGCGGCAAACTGACCCCTCATT
>CAZFLL010000011.1:0-56260 GCA_964519865.1 uncultured Chitinophaga sp.
TCATGGATCTCTTCGGAGATGGTTTTCAGGGTTTGCTCCTGGATTTCGAGCTGGGCTAATAATAGTTCATTGTCAAATTTCATCTTAAGCCTGTTTCTTTCCTCACTGTCAAGTTTTTGTTTTTTCCGATAACTGTAAACAAAATAAAATATAAAAGAAAATAAAACTGATAATAATATCACACCGGCCAGTGCAAAAAATAGTATTTCAGATGAATTAATATTTGCTTTATCCATTTACGAGTCTGGTCCTTTTAAAATAATTAAGCAATACGGCAAATGCAAAAACCAAATACAGCATACCACTTAATAGCAGGTTAATGTCATAAATTATTAATGGCGCATGACTCATGTTATACACTTTAATACTATGAAAGCCCCATATCAGTATATTGAGTGAATAGTAGACTAACACGGCACTTGCAAACCAGAATTCAGGCTTTTTAAACACCTGCTCTTCACTGATATCTTCCCTGATATGTTTGAAAAGGTAAAGCGCCCAGATCACCAAAAGCAAGGCTTCAATAATCAACATGTTTGTATTGGAAAAAAGTATAGGCTGAAAAAAAACAGTATTGATCACCTCACCAATGAATAACAGAACAAACGAAACAACCAACCACCTTTGAAACACCAATTGAACAAACAATTTCGAAAAGATAAGGCAGTACAATCCATATTCAACAACTACAAAAACATGATAAACAATATTACTGTTCTCTTTAAGGTAAAATGAAATATACTTCGCGACTGACTCGCTTACCAGTGTTGCAAGAATCAGTATGGCAATAAAGAAATTAGGCGCGTCAACTTTCTTAATTAAAAAAACAGAAGTCAACGCGCTAATTATCAGCGATACATAATAAAACGAATGATAAAAATCGCTAAACATGAGATATTAATTTCCTTCCGGGCAATATGGCGGACATGGATCAGCTTTATCATACGCGGATTTGCCAATATTATTTGCAGAATCAACACCCATTGCAATAATTGCGTAACTGGGATATGTTCTGCTACCATATGGGATATCAGCTGCATCACGCCCAAAATAGAAAATTATATCCTTCGCTTTTTTCCCATTTGTATTAGCAATAATCTTTTCCAGGTCAGCAGCACTAAACCGGAATCCTTCCAGCGTATCTAATACAATTCTACTCTGGCTATCAAAATAAATTGTTTTAAAATGACCGGCACCTTTTTTATAATGATCCCTCATAGCTTTTGCTTTGGCGGAATCAATCTCTTCTGAAAACATGTGGTTTGAAGAAGATTTCAACATATATGATTTACCTCTCACAATAAATGCAGGTTCTTCCTGTTTTGATTCATTATTACAGGATAAAAGAAATAAAATAATCGAAATCAAAACCGACAGTTTGAAAGTGTTTTGCATGATAGATCATTTTAGGTGAAAGAATAATTTAATATACACACAAAACTGCCTTTTCCCTTATTTCCTGGCAAGCGTGTTCCCACCATTTTTCCCCGTGTTTTCACCCCCTCCAATTCCCGTCCTAATACCCCTGTTCACGGTTGGCTATATGCGCAATTTTACAGGAGTCTCCTGGGTAAACTAATCAGTTGGGACTCAACCTCCATTTCACCTAAAACTCATTGCTCATGCAACCAAAAACAATGTACAGATTCCTTTTCCTGGCCCTGCTGGCCGCCCGTATCAGCACCAGCGCCCAGGCCCCTACAGCCGGCCTGCTGGCCCATTTCCCGTTGAACAATACAGTGGCCAATAATGGCCCCGGGAATATTACCGCCAGCCTGGCCAATATCACCTACACCTCGAATAACAGCAATACCTCCAACAGCGCCGTCCAGTTTGCCGGCAACCTGAACTCCCTGATCAGCTTTACCGATAACGGGTTGCTGGACTTCTCGGGCACCAGCAATTTCACCATCTCTTTCTCCTTTTTATTCAATGGAAGTACTAATGCCGGGCTGATCGACAATTGCCTCAATTATAACGGATGGGGTATTTATCTCTGGTCAACCCTTGCGGGAACCTGGAATCTCCAGTTTAACTACAGAAACGGCAGTCTTGGCAGCCCTTCCACCACCAACTTCACCACAGGGGTATGGCATCATGTAACCGCTATCCGGAACAACGGCACACTTTCAATGTATATAGATGGAGTGCTCCGTGGATCCGGGCCAGAAGGCACACAGACACCCAGCTACCCGACCAGCATGATTGCCGGTGCTCTTGCTTTCATGCCATATAGTCCACCCCGGTATAACCCTTTCGGCGGAAAGATGGATGAAATCCGGGTTTACAACCGGGCCCTGAGCAGTACTGAAGTGGCGCAGCTGAATGCGGTCATACTCCCGCTCAAACTCGGGCAGTTCAGTGCTATTAAAAAGACCGGGCTGGTGGAACTGAACTGGGAAACGCTCAGTGAAGAGAATACCTCCCATTTTGAAATCGAAAGAAGTAATGATGGTATCAGCTGGACACGCATCGGTGATGTGAATGCCCGCGGCCATTCCGGTCAGCAACAAACCTACTCATTCACTGATCCAGCCCCTCCTGTATTCACCTGCTTCTACCGGCTGAAAATGGCAGATGTAGACGGCATTTATACTTATAGCCGCATTATTACAGTAATTGTATCCGCTGAACTGACCGGTATCCGGTTGTTCCCCAATCCGGCCAGGGAAAACATACAAGTGCAATATGCAGCAGCACTGAACGGAATGGCCAGGTTACTGGTCAGCGATGCATCCGGAAAACTGGTTTACCAGTCATCCATCGCTTTAAAAACCGGTATCAATACATTCTCCGTACCGGTTCAGCAACTATCACCGGGTTATTATACCATAACCCTGATCGCAGAAAGTAAAAGAGAATCCGGTTCTTTTATTAAGGAATAGAATTCCTGCTAGCCCCGTTTTAAAGAGCGCTGATTGTTATGCCGGCTTACCGGAACATAACAATCAGCGCTCTTTTTTTCCCAAGGAAAAGTTAACACCCCTGTTTTTTGACCATTCGTCAGGAAATACATGCCGGTCAGATAAATCCGGGTACAGATCGGTATTTACGCCCTTACTTTTACCCTACGAAAGATTTAGTAGTTCGCGTGAAATAAAGTAACAAACGGTGCTTTACCAACGTCATAACTACAGCTAAAGTATAGCCATGAAATTCAAAACCAACATTGCCTTAGGGGCCATTATGTTCCTGTGCGTATATGCCAGTGCGCAAACGACTGCCCCGCGCCAGCTGCCAGCCATACGCATCAATTTACCTATTAAGATCGACGGACTACTGAATGACTCTGCCTGGAAAACCGCCCCGAAGATGACGGACCTGGTGGAATTCCGGCCCAAAGTGGGTGCCCGCGAAAATGCTGAAAACAGGACGGAGACCTGGCTCCTGTACAGTGATGAAGGTATTTACTTCGGGGGTTATTGTCATGAAAGAACCCGTGACAGTATAGCAACCGAATTATCCGGTCGTGACGGGTTTGGTACCAACGATTATATCGGGATCATTTTTGATACCTACTATGATAAGATCAACGGGTTTGAGTATTTTGTCACCCCCCTGAACGAACAATGGGATGCAAAAATGTCGCCCGGCGACGGCAATAACGGCGGGGAGGACTTTGGCTGGAATGCAGTTTGGGAAAGCGGGGCCGTGATTCACAATGATGGCTGGAGCTTTGAAATGTTTATCCCGTTTTCGGCTATCCGTTTCAGTAAGAAAGAAGTACAGACCTGGGGTCTGAATATCACCCGCCGTCGCCGTAAAACAGAACAACAGTATACCTGGAACCCAATCGATCCGAATGTAAACGGTTTTCTGACCCAGGAAGGTACCTGGGCCGGCATTACCAATATCAAACCCCCGCTGCGCCTGCAGTTCTCCCCATACCTCTCCACGTATGTCAATCATTTTCCGCAGAAAACTGCCGGGGTGAAAGACTGGACCTCTTCCGTGAACGGCGGGATGGATGTGAAATACGGGCTTAACCAGGCTTTTACGCTGGATGCCACACTGGTACCGGATTTTGGCCAGGTACAGAGTGATAACCGGGTACTCAATCTCACCCCATTTGAAGTGAGATACCAGGAGAACCGGCCTTTCTTTACAGAGGGTACTGAATTATTCAATAAGAGCGGGTTATTTTACCCGCGCCGGATCGGTATAGACCCCATACTCACCCACTCGGTGGATGAGTATATGAATGACAATGACCGGATCCTGAAGAACCCGGTGGAGTCCAAACTGATCAATGCCACAAAAATATCCGGCAGAACGTCAAAAGGACTGGGTGTGGGATTTTTAAACGCGATCACCAATAGCCGTTACGCCGGCCTTGAAGACACCCTGACGTCGAAGTCAAGGGAGGTACTGATTGATCCGCTGACCAACTATAATATCATGGTACTGGACCAGTCGCTGAAACACAATTCCAGTGTCACGTTCACCAATATGAATGTCTGGCGGAGTGGTACCGAGTATGACGCGAATGTCAGTGCCGCCCAGTTCAGTCTTTACGATAAGAAAAACACCTGGAATGTTAGCGGCAAAGTGGTGATGAGCCTGCTCTCCGGTGCTGAAGTGGATAAAAACAGCCGCACGGGTTACGGGCATAGTTTTTCTTTTGGCAAATCCAGCGGCCGCTTTACTTTCAATGTAAAACAGGACCTGATCAACCGCCATTTCCATGGTAACGATCTGGGGTATTTCACCACCACCAACCAGATCGACCACGGGGTGTATATGGGCTATAACTGGATTAAACCCACCCGCTGGTATAACCGGATGTACTTTAATTTCAATTTCAATCATTCCTACCGCCTGGTAAACCCGGCCGGGTTCCAGGGACTGAATGTAAACGCGAACATAAACGGCCAGCTGAAAAATCTCTGGTATGTGGGAGCCATGGCCGGTTATGAACCGGAGAGTAATAATTATTATGAACCCCGGGTAGAAGGCCGTTATTTCAGGGGCTGGTCCAATTACTTCTATTCTGCCTGGTTTGAAACCAACTATTCAAAAAAATACGCATTCTCTGTCCAGGGTATGGTGATCGACCGCTCCCTGTTTAACAGCAAACGGTATTCACTGGATCTTTCGAACCGTTACCGGTTCAACAACAAACTCACTTTATCACACAGTATTTCCCTGAATCCGCAGAAAAGAAATACAGGCTTTGCTGCTTTTGATGATGACGTGATCATTTTCGGCAGAAGGGATATTAAATCAGTGGACAATACCATTGGGATCAAATATTCCTTTAACAGTAAAATGAATATCAATACCCGTATCCGTCATTACTGGAGCCAGGTACATTATGACAAGTATTTTAAACTGCTGAACAATGGTACCCTGTCCCAGAATGTCAATTATACCGGTAATGCCGATTACAATATTAATTTCTTCAATGTGGACATGGTCTATACCTGGCAGTTTGCCCCCGGCAGTTTCATCAATATAGTCTGGAAAAATGCGGCGGTGAATTCGAACCAGCAGGTGGACGGGGATTACTTCAAAAACGTGCAGCATACCATGCAGGCCGATGACAACAATAACCTGTCACTGAAAGTGATTTACTTCCTGGATTACCTTCAACTGAAAAAACATAAGAAAAAGGAAAAATGATCCTGTCAGAAAAGGCCGCCTTAACCGGCGGCTTTTTTTAATACCGCCCCGTATTCCGGTTTCCATTCATATTTCCAGCGGCGATGGCTCCAGAGATAATTTGCCGGGTCCCGGCGGATGATCCTTTCCACTTCGTCCCTGTAAAGCAAAGTCAGTTCCTCCGCTGTAAATTGAATGGCATCCGCCGTGATCAGTTTACAGTCAAAATGAAAATGGCCCCGCTTAAGCCTGGCGAAACCGACCATGACCACCGCTGTGTTATTTTTTACCGCTGCCTTTGCCGGTCCGGTAATAAAAGGGGCCGGTTTGTTGAAAAAATCCAGCCAGAATGCATTGCCCGGGTGTCCGGGATTCTGGTCCGCAGCCAGGGCCAGCACATAGGGCCTGGTAAAAATATCATGTGACTGTTCCTTAAATGCCGTGGCGGAGATCAGCACGGTACCATGCCTTTTCCTGAAATTATAAAAAACACGATCCAGCACTTTATTCTGTATCGGCATATATACACCCACAAAGGGAGCATTCAGTTTCAGCGGGTAAAGTACATTGGCATATTCCCAGTTGAACTGGTGACAGGCCATGATATGTACATTATGTCCTTGGGCGATCAGCTCATTGATTTCTGTCACTTCCGCCGTGCAGCGTTTAAATGCCGCTTTGGGGGAGATCGATATAAATTTGACCGATTCAATAAACGTATCGATCAGGTTCCTGTAAAAGTCCCGGGCAATCACATAACGTTCCTTATCCGTTTTACCCGGAAATGCTATTTGAAGGTTACTCAGCACCACTTCCCTTCTGTATTTGAGCCCGTTGAAAATCAGGAGGCAGATACCATCGGATAAAAAATATAAAACCCGGAATGGCAGCAAGGAAAAGAGGTAAAGAAATGGATAGGCGATATAGTACATCTGCACTTAAGGTACGAATTCTCCCTTTAACGGCGGCTCTTCCAGTCCGACCCACTGATTTTTGTATCCGGGTTGCCATTTCAGTTTCCAGCGGCGGTGACTCCAGAGATAAAGCTCAGGGTGCTGCTCAATATTCCTGGATAAATGAGCGACATAACGGCGGATCAGTTCACCATCCGGAAGGGCGGCAGGATCTTCTGCCAGGAGAAAATAGTCAAAATGATAGTGGCCTCTTCTGGGTCTTGAGGTGGTCATCATCACTACCGGCACTTTCTGGATCCGGGCAAACTTCTCCGGCCCTTTTACGAAAGCGGCCGGCTGATGCATAAAATATAACCAATAGGCATCGGTTCCATTTGGCGGGCTCTGGTCCGCACCCAGGGCCAGCAGGTGTTGTTTCTTCCGCCAGGGAATGATGGCTTTGGCCATTTGCGTGGCCGGCAATAGTGGATTACCCCAGCGACCGCGGATATACATCAGTAATTTATCCGCCACATTACTGCTTTGAGGGAGATAAACAGTCAGGAAAGTATAGGGCTGGTTGATCCCGGTATACAGGGTCATGATCTCCCAGTTGAAAAAGTGCCCCAGGTTCACCTGCACCGACCGGCCACTGGCATGTAATTCTTTAAATATATCCAGGTTGCCGCTGATCCGTTTATTCAACGCTTTTTTACTGATTGAAAGTAACTTGATTGTTTCAATCCAGTTGTCAATAAAATTCCGGTAAAACTTCCGCGCGATAATCCGGAGTTCCTTTTCCGGTTTACCCGGGAAACTGTTGCGCAGGTTTTCCAGCACCACTTCTTTCCGGTACCCGGCCACAAAGTATATCAGTACAAAAAGAATGTCTGCTATACCATAGAGAATGAAGAAGGGCAACAGTGAAACCAGGTATAACAATCCAAATATGATATAGTACATACAAAAAATAAAAATTTTACAGGCGCTGCCGTTAAAGGGCTCTGCTTATAATACGATATTCTGTACCAGTACACTCTTTTCCGGGTAATCTGTATTGTAATGCAGACCACGGCTTTCCTTACGGAAACTGGCTCCTTTTACGATCAGGTAACCCACCGTGATCATATTCCTGAGTTCGAGCAGCTGCGGGGAGAGTGAACTGCTCTGGTATAAATGTTCTGTTTCCTCCCACAACAGATCGAGGCGGCGAAGGGCCCGCTGCAAACGGATATCATTACGTACAATACCCACATAGTCACTCATCAGTAACTGAAGTTCTTTCAGGCTCTGGGTGATCAGGATCATCTCACGGGGTTCCGTGGTCCCTTCTGCATTCCAGTCGGGCAATGAATTATTAATTTCAATGTCCTTGATTTTTTCAGAGGCATCCAAAAAACAACGGTGCGCAAACACCATGGCTTCCAGCAAAGAGTTGCTCGCCAGGCGGTTGGCCCCATGTAAACCTGTACTGGCACATTCACCACAGGCATAGAGATGATTCACTGAACTGCGGCCCCATTCATCTGTCTTGATTCCACCACAACTGTAATGGGCAGCCGGTGACACCGGGATCATGTGCTTAGTAATGTCTATTCCGATGGACAGGCATTTCTCATAAATATTCGGAAAATGTTCGGTGAATTTTTCTTTACTGAAATGCCGGCAGTCCAGCCATACATGTTCAGTACCCGTTTTCTTCATTTCACTATCGATTGCCCTGGCCACAATATCACGGGGTGCCAGGTCTTTTCGGGGATCATATCGTTCCATAAATGCTTCCCCTTTTATATTCCTCAGGATACCGCCGTCCCCCCTTACCGCTTCGGTAATCAGGAATGCATGTCCGCGGACCCCCGGTTCATACAACGCGGTCGGGTGAAACTGGATAAATTCCATATTTTCTATCCGTCCTTTGGCGCGGTATACCATGGCCACTCCATCACCTGTGGCAATGGAAGGATTGGTGGTGGTGCGGTATACCTGCCCGTTTCCCCCGGTGGCCAGTAAAGTGATCTTGGCCAGGATCTTTTCAATCCGGTTGGTCTCCAGGTTCAGTACATAGACCCCATAACATTCTATATCCGGGGTGGATTTAGTGATCAGGTAACCCATATGGTGCTGGGTGATAATATCAATAACGAAGCAGTGATTGATAAACTCAATATTTTTCTGCCGGGCCACCGCATCCAGCAGGGCCCTTTCCATTTCCTTACCCGTTACATCCTTGTGATGCAGGATACGGAATTCAGAGTGCCCGCCTTCTTTGCCCCGTTTATAATCCCCATCTTCTTCTTTGTCAAATTGCGCCCCCCATTCAATGATCTCCTGTACTCTCTCCGGTCCTTCCTTCACCACGATCTCCACCACTTTTTCATTACAGATACCATCCCCGGCAATCAGGGTATCTTCAATATGTTTGGCAAAACTGTCATTTTCCAGGTCGTTCACCACGGCTATCCCCCCCTGTGCATACTTGGTATTGGTTTCATCGGCTGTGGCCTTGGTCATCACCAGCACTTTCCGGTCCGGAAAACGGTTGGCCATCTTCAAGGCGTAAGTCAACCCTGCAATACCTGATCCGATCACTAAAAAATCTGTTCGTTGCATGCCAATGTCCCCGGGGGGATTTTAATGAATAATTATTTACCGGTACCACGAAGATACTCAATTGCCCCTTTTACAATAAACAGCTGGGCCGCACCATAAGTAAGCATAATGAGGATACCCGCGGCACTGAATGCCTGGTAAAACTGGTTTACTGCAAGTACAGAATCTGAAATCACAAACAAAATGGCCCCGGCCAGTATCATCCGGCCGGCCTTCCTGTTCTTTAACCCTGTTAAATGCATGGCCATCATCAGCATGACCGTGATCACCACCCCGTACACACGAACGGGTATCTTAAACTGTGCCAGGTAAGGGGATAACCAGCCGATCAGCAACCCGTAATAGATCACCACGATCACGAGGTAGAGGGCATTGCTCCTGATCCCTTCATATATCCGTATAAAATGAAAGAACAGGATGTAAAAAATATGCGCCAGCAGGAAGGCACTAAGTCCTAATAAAAAGAATAGTTCATTTTGCCGCTGGAACATCAGCAACACATCCCCGCACCAGGAGAAGAAAAGGGCCAGGTATACCCATTTTTTAAACCCCTGCTGCAGGGTATTCAGTGCTGTATAAAAATATAGGAATAAAAAAGGCAGGATCAGTGGTTTGCTGATCCATTCAATGGTTTCGTTACCGGTAATTATTCCCGTTATATCTGCCAGTAAAGCGGCGATGAATGCCAGCAGCCAGATTTGTTTTTTCATACATCAGATTATAAATCCACCCAGGCCCCGTTCTCTTTCAGTAAATTAATCAGTTCATCCACGGCCACTTCACTGTTGACATTCCTTTTCACCACTTCTTTTCCCTTGTACAAAGTGATTTTCCCGGGGCCACTGCCCACATAGCCAAAGTCCGCATCCGCCATTTCACCAGGTCCGTTTACAATACATCCCATGATCGCGATCTTCAATCCCTTGAGGTGATTGGTCACCGCCCGGATCTTCGCCGTGGTTTCCTGCAGATCAAATAAGGTACGGCCGCAGCTCGGACAACTGATATACTCAGTTTTTGATATCCGGCAACGTGTGGCCTGCAGGATACTGAAAGCCGTATTATTGGTGAACTGGTAAATATTCTGTACCGGTAAATAGGTTCTTCCACTGGCCTGTACGGTATCCATCTTTGCCTGGCGGCTGTAACCGAGGCAAATTCCGTCTCCCATGCCATCCAGTAATAATGCCCCTGTTTCCGCGGCAAAATGAATCAGGTGTTCATCCGGTGTTTGTGCCGGACTGTCAGTAACGAGTATCACCGGGTTGCTGATTTCCCTTTTATCCAATTCGACAAACATACGCCGTACCGATTGCATGGCATTGGTATTGGTACTGCTCAGGCAAAGCACCACGGATGGATCATTAGCGATGGTATCTAAACTGGTATAATCATTCAATGGTGTTTCATCACTGTAACAATCAACCATGACAAAATTCAGCCGTTCACTTTTCACTTCAGCACTGATAAAACCACCTGCTTCAAATATGGGGAAGTATTTCAGCTGATGCTTAGAAGAGGCCCAGGCATCCGGGTATACAATTACTTTGAGTGTACCTGGCAGTTCAAAATCCAGTAACTGGTGCCCGGTGAAAATATAATCGGCCGCCGCATCACTGATCATCCATTTGTCGGTGAAAGCATCATAGGTATAACCGGCACCTTGCAGATCGGCAGGACTGATCTTTTCAATCTTACTTAAATCGGCCACCACCACGGGTACCTGCCTTGCCCCGATATTATCCACGGCAAATGTTTCCCGGCGTTTATATTCAAAAGGGGAATAGGTCAGTTTATCTGTATCAGGCACCAGTAAACCCGAAGTCGTTTCCTGGTTCAGCTGGTAACGTTTTACCAGGTCCCGGCAGACCGGTATTTCAAATTCGGGATCCTCTGTCAGTGAAACCCTTATCGTATCCCCGATGCCATCTTCAAGTAAAGTACCGATACCCACCGCGCTTTTGATGCGGCCATCCTCTCCGTCTCCTGCCTCTGTTACTCCCAGGTGCAATGGATATGCTTCCCCGAATTCATCCATCATGGTTTTGATCAGCAGCCGGTAAGCCTGCACCATGACCTGCGGATTACTGCTTTTCATACTCAGCACAATATTGTGATAAGCTTCTCCACGGGCAATGCGCAGGAATTCCATCGCCGACTCCACCATACCATTTGCTGTATCCCCATAGCGGCTCATGATGCGGTCGCTCAAAGAACCATGATTGGTGCCGATCCGCATGGCCGTACCATGTTCCTTACAGATTTTCACCAATGGGGTAAACCGTTCCCGGATACGTTCTATTTCTTCTGCATATTCGGCATCGGTATATTCCAGTTGTTCAAACTTTTTCTTGTCCACATAATTGCCCGGGTTCACCCTTACTTTCTCCACGATCCTGGCGGCCACTTCGGCGGCATTGGGTGTAAAATGGATATCAGCCACCAGCGGGGTGTTGTAGCCTCTTTTCTTCAGTTCATTTTTAATCTGAAGTAAATTTTCTGCTTCTGTTTTGGAGGGAGCCGTGATCCGGACCAGTTCGGCCCCGGCTTCGATACAGCGGATGCTTTGTTCGACCGTGGCCATTGTGTCCATGGTATCTGTGGTGGTCATGGTTTGCACCCGGATGGGATGACCGTTTCCCAGCAGGAGGTCGCCGATCCGGACTTCCCGGGTAATAAGACGCTGATACTTAGTAAGGGAGGCACAGTAAAATTGCATAGCTGCAAAACTAACAAAGAACCCGGAGTCAGGTTCACCAATCTTTGACCTGGCTGCCCCCTGATTTTGATTTTTCTTTCTGGAGGCGCTGGTTCACTTCCTTTTCCTTTTGTTCCAGCAATTTGAGGCGTTGTTCCGCCTCTTTGGGGCTCATTTTTGGCTGTTGCTGCTGTTTTTTCTGTTGTTGCTTTTTGGGGTCTTTTTTCTCTTCCTTTTTAGGCGGATTTTTCTTTTTCAGTTCGAGCAGGGCCTTCTGCAGGTTTTCCCGGGCCTCTTTATCGGCCGGATTACGGCGCAGGGCATTTTTATAAGCCTCAATACTTTCTTCCAGTTTTTTTTGTCCGCTCAGCACCACCCCTTTATTATAAAAGGCATTGGCCTGCTGCTCCTTCTCTTTTACAGTAGTTGCCAGTTCCGTATACCCTTTCAACGCTTCCTCCTGTTTTCCCTGTTTCTGCAGGGTGTTGGCCAGGTTATATTTTGCTTTTGCATTGGCCGGATCAGTATTCAGTGCTTTCTGGTAAGCTGCTTCCGCTTTTTCATATTGCTGCTGACGATAGAAGACATTGCCATCCCGCACCAACTGTTCTGCTTCCTGTGCCTGGAGCAGGCCAAATGAGATAGATCCAAGTATCAGTAGTATTTGCTTCATATGGCCATTTTCTTACCGGTTACAGGAATTACAAATTCGATCAGCAGCAGGAACAGCATGGCCGCTGCCAGCCACATATAATAGGTTTTAAACTGCATCAGGCTGATATCGCCATAGGCTTTACGTTCGATCTGTGACAACTGGCTTTTCACCGCGGCAATGGCTTCTTCACTGTTTTGAAGACGCACATAAATTCCATTGGTCGCTTCCGCCAGTTCTTTGAGCATGTCTTCATTCAGTTTTGAAATGACCGTATTCCCGGCTTCGTCCCGTTTATTCTGCCCGGTGGCCGGATCAGTAATAGTGGCCCCTTCCGGTGAGCCAACCCCGATCGTATTAATCATTACTCCTTTATCAGCCAGTTCTTTTGCAGTGCTCAGCGCTTCCTGGTCATGGTCTTCCCCATCCGTTATCAGTATTACTGCTTTGAACCGTTTATCGGCGGGGTTAAATACACCCGCACTCATTTGTAAAGCATCACTCACTACTGTTCCCTGCTGGGGCACGGCATCCGGTGTTGCAGATGAAACAAAAAGGGCGGCGGCGGCATGATCCACCGTAAGCGGCATCTGGAGATAGGCTTTCCCTGCAAATAAAACCAGGGCCACCCGGTCATCCGGCATTTCGTTCATCATTTTATTAATAAACTGCCGGGCCCGTTCAAGCCGGTTAGGGGCAAGATCCGCAGCCAGCATGCTTTTACTGACATCGAGGGCAATCGCGATATCAATCCCTTTCCGGGTTTTATTATCCGCATCACCCGGTACCCGGGGATTCATGATGGCCAGGATACCGGCCGCAAAGGCGAGCATCACCAGGAAAAATTTAAGCAAAAATCGTTTTTGTGAAAAGGAACTGATCAGTAGCCTGACCAGGGCCGGATCACCCAGTTTCAGGGTGGTTCTTTTTTTCCAGCGCAACAGGTTTAAAAAAAGAAGCAGGAGTATGCCCGCTGCTATAAACAGCCAGATACCTTCATTATATTGAAATTGCCAGTTCACGCAGGAAGAAATCAAAATTCATGCTACAAGTACCGGAACGGTGACCGGCCGGGATATTTACATCTTTCCTTCAAAAAAACCCATCTGTTTCAGGATATCCTTGAGGATTTTCATCCGTATTTTTATCATTTCCGTGTTCTTATCGGGGGATTCAGTATTTAATACGAAGAAATAAGGATGCCCGTTCTCCTCGATCCAGCCAATCACCCAACCCAGCATATTCCCGTTTTCGCGGTAGCCCAACCCGGTTTTATACCCCAGCCGGTAGTTGGTATTGTTTTCAAAAAGCATGGCCCGTTTCACCATTTCCTGGTAGGTTTTGAAAAAGGGAAGCTGGTCAAAATAAAGACGTTTAACCAGTCCGAGCTGCTGGTCTGGGGTAATCTTTAGCGAATTGTCGATCCAGAATGAATCAATGGCTGTTTTTATCACCACTTTCTGCGTATCATTCTGCGCTCCGTATTTTAAGCTATCAAGCCAGAGTTGCATGGTATCCTTCCCGATCCGGCGGGCCACTTCCTGGTAATAGGGCAGGGAAGACACACGGAATGCCTCATACATGGTCAGGTCCTTGTTCCATTCTTCTTTCCATCTTTTCACCCCATCCCATTTAATGATCATACTATCGCTGACGATCTTACCTGTCTGCAGGCCGATCAGCGAATTCACGATCTTAAACGTGGAAGCCGGCAGGTAACTGCTGTCGCGGTACCGGCCCAGGTTATAGACCGTGAATTTCCCGGAAGCATTGTCCATAATGGCAAAACAGCCTTCCACTTTGTTCTCGGTGAAATATTTGCCCAGGCTGTCATCCTGTTTTACATTATTCGTGGAACAGGCATATAATCCAACCAGTAAAAAAAGGGAATAGTATGCATTTTTCATTGCCGGAGATAAATTTGGGCAAAGTTAGCCGCTTGGAGCCCATGTTGCCCGGCTTGTTTAAAATATTAGTTCCTTTTAAGCCTGGCCAGCTGGTATCCGTTTACTTTATAGCTGTCCACAAAGGGTATATCCTTGCTTCCTTTGCCAGTGGTGGCTTCCGGTTTGGCCCCGATCGTCATAAATTCAATCACCATAGTATCCTCCTCGATCCAGTATTTATTAAAGATGGTGGAATTCATTACGGTAAAAGCACCGCATAATTTATTACCCACCCAGTATTGATCCAGGATGATTCCATCATTTTCATCCACCACCCAATGGATACCGGTTGTATCCTTCGGAACCAGGAAATAAGGCCGGCTGTCTTTTGCGGGTGAACCATAGATGAGGTGCCAGGTATATTTATTGCTGTCGGCCGGCTGGATACGGAGTTCCATATTTACTTTCTGTGGTTCCGCGACCCCGGTTTTGAACCATTGCAGTTCGCCGGTCCAGTTGCCGGTCCAGCTTTCCGGAAAAGACTTTTGCTGACCCGATGCATGCAAATAAATTACTGTCAATAAAAATAACCAGCCTGATTTCATGGTCGCCTGTTTTGCTAAAAATAAAAAGTCCCGGTTAAACCGGGACTTAAATAATTTTTTTACTCCAATTTCCTTTACAGGTAGATGCCGTTTTTCAACCGGTAATGCTTGTTTCCCTGGCAATCTCTTTTAGTTGCTGCGCAGGAACTGAACATAAACATAACTACTGCCGCTGTAGCCAGGCACAAAAAGAATTTTTTCATACTTCTTTAATAAAGTTGGGTACTCCCGGTTATAGCCGGTAATACGGGTCAGGAAATAATTAAAGGAAATTCCAGAGGAATTGGCGGGTAGAGTTTATATCAATAAACTTAAAACGAAAGTACTCTGCGAAAATTGCATTTCATAACTTTCTTCGTGTTTTTTCCTGCCTGTTTCTGAAAATCAACCGGGTAAATCAACTGATTCGTAAATGCACGATACCCGTAAATCTACTTTGATCCGGATCAGCTTCATCCCCGTCCTTTTCTTACTTCAAGACTCCCAGCTCTTTACCGATTTTAGTAAAACCGGCTATAGCTTTATCGAGGTGAGCCTGTTCGTGGGCCGCACTCAGCTGTACGCGTATCCGCGCCTGTCCCTTGGCCACCACCGGGAAGAAGAATCCGATCACATAAATGCCTTCTTCGAGCAGTTTGGCGGCCATGGTCTGGGCCAGTACTGCATCATAAAGCATGATCGGAACGATGGGGTGATCCCCGGGTTTGATATCAAAACCGGCTGCGGTCATTTTGGATCGGAAATACTTCGTATTAAATTCAAGTTTGTCGCGGAGTTCGGTGGTTTCGGTCAGCATATCCAGAACGGCGATCGATGCTCCCACGATGGAAGGGGCCAGGGTATTGCTGAATAAATAAGGCCTTGATTTCTGGCGCAGCATATCAATTACTGCTTTCCGACCGGAGGTAAATCCGCCGGATGCCCCGCCCAATGCTTTACCCAGTGTGCCGGTAATAATATCAATTTTACCCATTACCCCGCGGTATTCGTGGGTACCCCGCCCTGTTTTGCCCAGGAAACCGGATGAATGACATTCATCGATCATGATACAGGCATCATACTGCTCCGCCAGTTTCACGATTTCGTCCAGCCGGGCGATGGTCCCGTCCATACTGAAAGAACCATCCGTTACGATGATCCGGCTGCGGCAACCGGCCGCTTCTTTCAGTTTTAACTCCAGGTCATTCATATCGTTATGTTCGTAGCGGAAACGCTGGGCCTTACAAAGCCTTACCCCATCAATGATCGAGGCATGATTCAACGCATCGGAAATAATGGCATCCTGTTCATTGAACAGGGGTTCAAATACCCCGCCATTGGCATCAAAAGCGGCTGCATATAATATGGTGTCTTCGGTTCCGAGGAACTGCGAAATCTTTTCTTCCAGTTCTTTATGGATATCCTGGGTGCCGCAGATAAAACGGACACTGCTCATGCCATACCCTCTTTTGTCGATCGCCTCATGGGCAGCTTTGATCACTTTGGGGTGACTGGACAGGCCGAGATAGTTATTGGCGCAGAAGTTCAGGACTGTTTTCCCGTTTACGATAATTTCGGCGCCCTGGGGACTTTCAATAATCCGTTCTGTTTTAAACAATCCGGCCGTTTTTATTTCCTCCACTTCGGCGGCGATACGCAGTTCCAGTTTATCGTTCATATGACTGATTTTGGGCAAAGATAAAGGAAGAGCATGCGGATAAAAAAAGCCATGGTTACCACCCGTTTACAGGCAAATAAGGAATTTATCAAAGGCGGTCTGGTGAAAAGGAAACGATGGATTGCAGGATGGAACAGTTGAAACCTGTTGCCGAACCTATTATAAAGATTTCAAATAAGTACAGTTTCAGGCCGAAATTTTCTGAATTGTAAAGGTTATTCTTCAAAAAACACCTCTACAGTTTCTTTACAAAAGCCGGGTCGGGCACCACTACCCCACTCTACATGATTTCCGGCCAGCAATGGTTATCAGACTTTTACCGAGAACCACGACACTGCATTGATGGCTGTTAATCCGCGACCTGAGTTATATCAGTACTATTCGCCTGGCAGGCGGGGTACTTTTATAATCGTTTAAAAAAGGGGGTGATTTTGTTCTTTACAAAAGCGAAAGGATCGATAGAGCTGATAGATAGTTTCTTTAATTGCGTGGATCAAAGTGTTTTACTCTTTAAGGAAGGGGTAAAAAACTACCTCTACAAGAATACAGAGAACTTCAATAATAATTTACAATCCCTGGCCAGCCTGGAAATTGAATCGGACCAGATCCGCCGGAAAATTGAAAACACCCTTTATACGCAGTCCCTGATGCCCCAGTTAAGAGGGGATATCCTGCGGCTCCTCGAAGAACTGGACAACCTGATCGACCTCTCCAAAAAGAACCTTTTCCAGTTTGATGTGGAGATTCCGATGGTTCCCCAGGAACTGGTACAGGATTTTGTAAAACTGACCCAGCTTTCTGTTTCTGCGGCCGAATCGGTGATACCCGCGGCCAAATCCTATTTCAATGAACCGTCCACGGTAAATGAAAAAATCCACCGCGTTTTCTTTTTTGAGAAGGAAACGGATGTATATGCTGATGTGGTAAGAAGAAAAATATTCCGCGAAATGCATTCCCTGAAACTGAGTGAAAAATTCCACCTGCGTTATTTCACCCTGCACATCGAGAACATTTCGGATACAGCCGAAAAAGTGGCTGATCTGCTGACCATCATGGCGATTAAGCGAATCATGTAATGTAACTGGTATGTTGTTCCTGTTATTTATAACAAGCGGCTTGTTCCTTGGCTGGTCCCTCGGCGCCAATGATGCGGCGAATGTATTCGGAACAGCGGTCGGCTCCCGGATGATCAAATTCAGGAAAGCGGCGATCATTGCCAGTTTGTTTGTCATACTCGGGGCGGTATTACAGGGTACCGGGACAACAGAAACTCTTTCCCAGCTGGGCTCCATTGATGCCCTTGGTGGCGCTTTTACCGTGGCTCTTTGCTCAGCGGTTGTGGTTACCTGGATGACCTATTATAAATTACCGGTTTCAACCAGCCAGGCCATTGTGGGCGCGATCATGGGCTGGTGTTATTATACATCCAACGCGGTAGATTATAAAATATTAACCGTAATCGCTGTATCCTGGTTTACCGGTCCCTTGCTTGGTGCCATATTCTCCGGTTTATTATACCTGCTGTTGAGGCATTACATGAGAAGGACCAAAACACATGTACTGATCCTGGACAGCCATATCCGCAATGGTTTACTGGTGGTGGGTGCTTTTGCAGCCTTCAGCCTGGGGGCGAATAATGTGGCGAATGTGATGGGTGTATTTGTAAACGCTGCTACATTTCATATCAACCTGGGTTCCTTTACCATTACCAGTACCATGTTGCTCTTCTTCCTCGGCGGACTTTCCATTGCAGCGGGGATCCTGACCTATAGTAAAAAAGTAATCAGTACTGTGGGACAGGGGTTACTGGAAATGACGCCGGAGACAGCGATTGTAGTAGTCTTGTCACAGGCCCTCGTCTTGTTTATATTTTCCTCAGCTGCCCTTTCCGGCTTATTTGTACGGCTCGGTCTGCCTGCCATTCCACTGGTACCCGTATCCAGTACACAGGTGATCGTAGGGGCATTGATTGGAATCGGGGTGATAAAAGGAATACAGGAAATACGCTTCAAAATGCTCGGTACGATCATGCTGGGCTGGCTGATGACCCCGTTGCTGGCCGGCTTGCTGACATTTATCAGTCTCTTCTTTGTCAGTAATGTTTTTAAAATTGATATCACCCATAAAAAAATACCGGAAAGCCCAATACCCGCCAGCAGTCCTGCGGCCACTATTATAAACCTGCCGGCCAATTCCGTATTTCTGATTGTCGGAATGATTGTGCTGGTGGTTCTCCTGGTAGCTGCTTATTTCTTTTTCCGGCATTACCAGCAGAAAACGGCGAACCGGGAAAATCATTTGCGGCTGAATGAGCAACTGCAATATGCGGAACTGCAGAAGTCCCTTTCGGAGATTGAAATAAAACATGTGCAGGTTGAAAACAGCACCCTGATGAGCCGGCTGGATGAAAAAAGGAAAGAACTGGTGAATTATGCCCTGAATATTGCCGATCAGCGTCAGTTCCTTGAACAAACCTGCAGTGCCCTCGAAGATAGCTGCCGGGAAAATGACCTGCAGCAGAAGAACAACCTGGTCCGTGAAGTGATCCGGACGATCAAACAGAAAATGAGTTTTACCGATGAGATTGAACAGATCTACCAGCAGGCCGAGCATGTAAATGATGAATTTCCTTCCCGCTTATCCAGTTTATCGCCTCATTTATCCGCCCAGGAAAGAAAACTGGCCCTTTTACTCCGGGTCGGATTCTCCAGTAAAGAAATAGCACCACTCCTGAATATTTCAACAAAAAGTGTTGAAATAGCCAGGTACCGGTTAAGAAAAAAATTTGACCTCAAAAAAGAAATCAACCTGACCGAATTCATAAAAACAATTTAATACCTAAAACAGATACCATGAAACGAATAATGATTATCGTGGCAGTGCTTTTAACCATGCAAACAGCAGTTGCCCAGGACACCAGCCGGCAAGATCGTTTTAATCAATACGGCAGGCTGGTCAGCCGTTCTCCGCTGGATGTGGAGAACAGGAATGGCATTTTAGTATTTGAATCCAAAGACCAGCAGTACCGGCTATGGTTTGACATACGGGTACAGGTGGATGCCCAGATGGCCACGGGCAAAACCATGAACCCGATCGGCAATGGTGCTTCGATCCGCCGGGCAAGGTTTGCCGCCAAAACCAACCTGACCCCGAACTGGTATGGTGAAATTGATCTTGACTTTGCCAATGGGATACTGGAACTGAACGATGCTTATATCCAGTATGATTTCAGAAACGGACTGGCATTCCGCACCGGTAATTTCAAGGAAAGGTTTTCCATGTCACAAACTTCCTCTTCCCGTTACCTGAATTTCCTGGAAAGAGCCATGGTGGTTACCGCCTTTGCTCCTTCCCGTCACATCGGCCTGGAAGGATCTTATAGTGGCAAATATTTCGTAGCCGCCACCGGTGTTTTCTTCCAGGAAGTGGAAGATGCCGAAATGAGAACATTTGTGGAAGACAATAATAAGGACTATGGCAGGGATGAAGGTGCTTCCATTACCGCTAAACTGGCTATCCAGCCTTTTGGTGACAATAAAGATCATGGACTGCATGTGGCCTATGCCTATTCCCACCGCAATCCTAAAACCAGTGTGGACCCGGCGGAATATGGCGGCATCCGTTACAGCACAAGATCTCTCAGCAGCATCAACCGGAAAAAATACCTGGATACAGATGTGATACCCAATTTTGATCACAATGTGCTGAGCAATATTGAAGTGGCTGCCTATTACAAAGGCCTTGGTTTCCAGAGTGAGTATATCACCAATAAAGTTTACCGGAAGACCGGGCTCCCCACACTTAATTTCAACGGTTTCTACGCCCAGGCGGCCTGCCTGCTTTTTGGCGGCCAGCAGTTTTACAATAAAACAGAAGCTGAATTCAGTCAGCCCTATCGCGGTAAAAAATGGGGTGATGTGGAACTGGCCATACGGTACGACAATATTGACATGAATGATAAAACCATTTATGGTGGTGCCGCAGAAGCCTATACAGCCGGTATAAACTTCTACGCTGCTAAAAACGTAAGGTTCCAGTTAAACTACAGCTATATCAATCATGACCGTTATGCGAGCGGAAAGAAAAAACTCTATGTGGGCCATGACCTGGAAGGAAACCTGACCAAGGATCCTACCAAAGTGGCTGATGCAAACGGGCATGCCGGCGAGGATTATGGGCTGCTTGGTGTACGTTGTGAAATTAATTTCTGATCAATAACTATAAAAACTTAAATATATGAAACTGCAATACCTGGCCACCCTCCTTTCAGGCATGATGCTCCTGGCATCTTCCTGTGTAAAGGATGAAATATATAACGGACCGGCCACCATTTCAAATGTGTCATTCTCCCCCTCCACTGTCACACCCGATGATGTGGTAAATGTATCGGCCACGGTCACTTCCGTAAAAGGCGTGGAAGCCGTGACCTTGTATTATAAAGCAAATGCAGGCAGTTACCTGTCAATACCGATGGTAGCGGGAGCAAACAACAGTTATACCGGCAGTATCCCCAAACAGGCTGACCAGACAACCATCGTATTTTACGTGGGTGCTAAAACAAAAGGCGGCATTGAAAACAGTGGGGCTGAAAAAACATACAAGGTCGGGGCCATCCCTCCGAACTATGCCGCTATTGTACTGAATGAAATAGATGGAAATACCAAGTATGTTGAACTGTTTAATAATTCAGCCGCCCCGGTGAATATTTCCGGTATGTATATTCTTAAAAACACCGTTTCCTTAAAAAATACGGATGCCACCCCATGGTCTGTTCCAGCTGGTACTATTTTACCAGCCAATGGTTATGGGATAATCAAATGCAGCGGCTATTCCGCCACAGCAGATCCGGCCGCTATTATTATCGGTACAGTGGCTGATGGTATGTCTGCCAAACAAACTTTATTGCTGGAACTGGTAAAACCGGATGCCACGGTTGTCAGCACTTTCCAGCGCGGTGTGGCCCCCTGGGGTGTAACCATCTCCGCCATTGCAACCACTGATTCCTACAGCCGCGTTCCCAATGGTTCAGCCACCTGGAAATTAGCGCTGCAATCACCTGGTAAAGTGAATGGAGCCGCTACCGGCGATATCCCTTCCCTTTAATTGAACCTGCTCCGGGAATCGGATTCCCGGAGCATTTTACCGAATTCATTTATTTAAAAAACCGCAACATGAGTAAGGAAGAATTAATAATCGGGGAAATCTCGAAACCCAGGTTTGAATTCCGGTCTTTCGGGCAGGATTTCGAAAAAGCAGCCCATCGTATGGCCCGATTATCTGTACCGGTACCCGAAAAAGTATGGGAACGGCAGAGTGATGAGATCTATATAATGTCACGGAAAAATGACATCAACAATACCAAGATCCGGGATGGCAAAATGGATATCAAAACCTATGTACAGACCGTGGATGGTATGGAACAATGGAATCCCCTGATGAAAGGAAGCTTCCCGATCGCCGCGGAAGTGCTGCTGAAAGAAGTATTTCCGGCTTTACAGGTGGAGCCTCCCGTACTGGATAAAGCCACCTACAGCTATGAGGAATTTATCGGGATGATCAACCATCATCCGGACCTGCTGGCTGTAAAAGTGCATAAACAACGCTTCGGTTATATGGTCAACAATACGATCTGTGAAGTGGGGAATGTACTGATCAATGGTGCCAGACTGGTGACCATTAATTCGGAGTCCACAGAAGTGGAAGACATCAAAAAAACAGTGGCGGATATCGGGCTGGAAGGCGTCGAAAATATCAACTACCTCCAGGCCATCAAACGGGTAACCGGTATGATCGATAAACCATTCGCTAATTAATAAAACAATTATCATGGCCCAGGAAATAGAAAAAAAATTCTTAGTCACCTCCGGCAGCTATAAAACCGAAGCGGCTAAACAGACCCGCATCACACAGGGATACCTCTCCTCTGTGCCGGAAAGAACGGTGCGGGTACGGATCAAGGGAAAATCAGGATACATCACCATCAAGGGAATCGGTAACGGTTCCGGTGCATCCCGGTATGAATGGGAAAAAGAAATCCCGGTGAGTGAAGTGGAAGAGTTATTGAAAATATGTGAACCCGGTGTGATCGATAAAACCCGCTATGAAGTAAAAGCCGGCAACCACACATTTGAAGTGGATGAGTTTTATGGAGACAATGAGGGCCTGGTGGTGGCCGAAGTGGAACTGCAGGATGAGCAGGACCATGTTGAAAAACCGGCCTGGCTGGGGGAAGAAGTAACCGGCCAGACAAAGTATTACAACTCGATGCTGATGAAAAATCCATTTAAAAAGTGGTAACTGTTACAGGTATAAAAAGAAGTGACCGGAATACGGAAAAAACCGGTCACTCCTTTCAACTCCCTTTATGAAAAATTACAGGCCGATATGGTTTATGGCCCTTGTTGCTTTTATTACGGCCCCTGGCTGCAGTAAAGACAATGGCGGCCCCCCTTCTGACAAGGACTTTGAACTGTTCAGTACGGAAGTGCCGGGCTTTTCCGGACTTTGTTTTACAGCGGGTAAAAACAGTTTTTATGCGATCAGTGACAATGGCAGTATTTATGAAATAAACAAGGACGGATCCACCGTCCGCAATCTCGGGCTCAGTGGCAGTAATGATTTTGAGGCCATCAGCCTGGATGCGGCCACTGATAAACTATATGTGGCGGATGAGTCCCTGATGAATATCTACTGGCTTAAACCCAACCAGCCCGCCCTCAACCTGGTGACTCATATTGCCCTTTCAGGCGGTGTAAGTAATAAAGGGATTGAAGGCCTTTCTTTCGGACGTGATACGCTCTATATCGTAAACCAGGAATCACCAACGATACTGATTAAATATGCGTTGGCCAGCCAGGCAGAAACGAGTCGTATAAACATTGACTTTGCCGGTTATCTCTCCGATATTTTTTATGATGACAGCGATAACACGATCTGGATCTGTGACAGCCAGCAGAAAATGATTTTTCATTGCACCCTGAGTGGTGCACTGATCGATTCCCAGGAAATCAGTTTTGTGCCCAAGGCAGAAGCCCTGGTGATCGACCGGGCGGCCAATACCGCCTGGGTTGGATGTGACCAGAGTTCGGGTTTATATAAGATTAAACTTAAAATTTAACGGACCACTTTATCAACTTCTATTATGAACAGCGCAGATACAAAGCTCAATCCCGTAGCGTTCGATCCGCTGGATATGAATAATTACCGGGTCGAGAAGCTGAAAAAAATGGAGAAGAAGGGATT
Organism: uncultured Chitinophaga sp.; assembly: GCA_964519865.1. GTDB lineage: Bacteria > Bacteroidota > Bacteroidia > Chitinophagales > Chitinophagaceae > JJ008. The sequence goes on from CAZFLL010000011.1 coordinate 23,845, forward strand.
TGAGAAATGGATGGAATGGCTCGGTGGGCCGCTGGCCATACTCAGTTTTATCCTGATCTATTATTTTGCGGATATCTCTTTCCTGAACCATATCAAAACAGAAGTGCTGCGTGCCGACAGTATCAAACGGCTGAAAGAACTCGGTCCTGAACATTTTTCCCGGATCAATTATGCCATGCTCGGCATTTTTGCCGCTTCCATCATTCTCTGGATCACCGAAACCATCCCCAACTACCTGACCTCCCTGATCGTGATCATCAGCATGGTGCTGACAGGTATTGTAACGGAGAACAATGCCTATGCCCAGCTGGGGCACCCGGTGATGTGGCTGAATATCCTTTCATTTATCCTGGCCAGTATGCTGGTAACAACAAGGGCGGCCAAGCGATTTGCCCTTTGGTTTGTGTTGAAGTTTGGTAAGAATGCCACCTGGATCTTTTTCAGTTTTATTGTTATCAATGTGGTGTTGTCCGTTTTCATCTCCGCCACCACGGCCAAAGCCACTATCCTGCTGCCCATATTTATGGTCATTGCGGCTATTTATGGGGCCACTGCGGATCACCGAAATAATTTCGGGCGGAGCATTGTGCTGGAGAATCTTTTCCAGATCAATATCGGGGCTAGTGGATTTATTACCGGTTCAGGAGCCAATCTCCTGGCTGGTTCACTGATTGCCGGGGCACTGGGCCAGTCACTGTTCAGTTTCCAGGATTGGTTTATCGCTGCCTTCCCGCTATGTATTATCCTGATCCTGATCGGATGGATTGTCGGAACCAGGATCATTTTCCCTATGAAAAAAGAAGAACAGAAACCCCAGATCGAAGGAGGTATGCAACGTCTGCGGGAAGAATATGCCAAACTGGGCAAAATGACGAGGGATGAATACAAGTCCGTTTTCATTTTCGTAACTGTGCTGGTATTGTGGGCAACGGATAAACAACATGGCATTTCCCAAACAGCTGTTGCTTTCCTGGGAGCCGTGGTGGCCCTGCTGCCCCGGATCGGGGTGGTGAAATGGAATGATGTGGACATCCCCTGGCACCTGATGTTATTTTCTGCCGGGGCCTATACCTTAGGTGCGGGACTGGAAGCCACCGATCTTCCGGCTTCCATGGTGGATGCGCTGTTTGGTTATTTTGGCATTTCAAAAGCCACACCATTCTGGATACTTTACCTGGGTTTGACATTCCTGATGCTGTTTAGTGCCATACTTTTCCAGTCGAAGACCATGCGTGCCCTCATCTTTGTCCCTATGGCCATTGGTATTGCCCAGAAATTCGGATACCCGGTCATGAGCCTGGCCTTTCCCGTAGCCCTGCTGATTGAACATGTATATGTGCTTCCCTTTAACAGTAAACCATCCGCTTTGCTGTATACCACGAATCAATACAGCATGAGTGATTCTTTTAAATTCGGATTCACCATGATGGTGATCAGCTGGATCATGATCATTGTGTGGGGCGAAACCGTACTCCGCTGGCTGGGTTATACCCTCAACGGTGTTTTTTTCTAGTGCAACAGAACCTGAATGATGATTGAAGAAATAATAAAAATACACGACAAGAATTCAGCTGAGTTTAAAGTGGGCTTTGTGGCCCGCAAAAAAAAGAAGCATAATTTTTTCTCCCTGAATATGTGGATGTTCATTCCGAACAGCCTGGATATAAACCGCTTTACCTACAGTAAGGACGATTTTTACCGGGATATGAAGTCCAATATCCGGCTGATCACCCCGGTGTATATTCTCCGTGACCTGGCAGAAGGGGAAAATTCAGCCTTTGCTTTCCTTGAAAAGTCATTTAAGACACTTGCTTCACAGCCCACCCGGACCCATATCGCCGATTTCGAGTACCAGATCAAAATGTTTCTGTCCATTCTTAAAAGTTCGTTGCGGGAAGAAGTGGCCCATACGATACTGGCCCCGGAAGCCGACCTGGATTACCTGGTGTATAATTACCAGCATTATAACCAGGTGATCGCGCAGAAATACCGGGAGCTCTACCGGATCATCAATGTGCCAACTGTTGATAAAAAAATGATGGATTATTTCCGGTTTGGCGATGAGTTCATGAGCAATACCATCGAATACCACACATTCCGGATGATGCAGGGACTGAAAAAAAGAAACAACGGTCTTTTTGACCAGCACCAGTCCGAACTAATGCAGCTGGTTAATAAAGAAATTGAGTATAAAAAAGAAAGAAGTTACCCGATTGCCGATAAGGAAAACCGCAAAGCCAATAACGAACTGGTATACCGGCTGAGCATGCTGAAAAAATATGCGGAAAGCCATTTATTCCTGAATATAGATAAACGGAAGGACGGGGTAGTTACGGAACAGCTGCTCTACAGCCTGGCCGCCGGTATCTCGATGATCTTTGCCACCGTGATTGCTTTTTCTGTTCAGCAGAAGTACGGCAATTATACCATGCCCTTGTTTGTGGCCCTGGTGGTGAGTTATATGCTCAAGGACCGGATCAAGGATTTTGCCCGGTATTATTTCGCCCATAAAATGGGGTCAAGGTATTTCGATCATAAGATATCCATGAATATTAACCGGAAGGATATCGGCTGGGCCAAGGAGAGTATGGACTTTATTTCAGTCAACAAAGTGCCTGATGCGATCACTAAATGCAGGAACAATGCGGAATTTTTTGAACGCAATAATCCATCCAATAAAGAAAAAGTATTGCTGTACAGGACCCTGATGTATATCAACCGGGAAAAACTGGATGCCACGAGTGACTATTCGATTGCCGGGGTGAATTCGATCATCCGGTTGAACCTGCTGCAGCTGATGCGGAATATGGACAATGCGGAGTTCCCGCTTTTTTGCCCTGACCCGGAAAATGGTTTTGAAGTGATCTATGGTGAAAAATTATACTATATAAACCTTGTGGTAGAGAAAATAAATGATGAACAGAAAGAACTTCACCGCTATCGTTTATCAGTCAACAGTAAAGGCATCCAGCAAATAGAGCAATTGTAAAACACGGGCTCTCAGCCTTTATGGGGTTAAGAAAAGTTGCATGGGAAAAAAAATTGACAAAGCTGTAACAGAACCGGCTTTACCTTCGTCCAACTCAAAAACCATCACCATGCAACGGAAAACAAGGGTATTCTTTGCCCCGATCGCCATCCTTTTAGTACTGACCCTGCTGATTTACCAGCTGCCGGCACGTCCTGAGTCAAAACCAGCCCCGGATTCTTCCTGCTGCAAGGAAAAAACCAGCTGTTCTGAGCCGGGTAAACCTGCGGCCGATGACTTGATGATGGAAAATCTATCCCGCCAGTTTATCCTGGTTTCTCCAATCAACTAATTGATTATTAATATTTTTTCAATAATGCCGGGTCCCAGACCCGGTTTTTTTGTCCGGAACCTGTAACATTTGAAGCCTGAAACCGTACTATTTACAGAGCGCCGTTGATTATTACCTTTACCACACCCCCGGCTGTTTATGACCGAACGCGAATACAATGAATGTGTAAATACGTATGCAGATAATGTATACCGCTTCATCCTGAAGAATCTTCGTCATGAAGAGGACGCCCGGGATGTGGTACAGACCGCGTTTGAAAAAATGTGGCGCAACCGGGAAGAGGTGGATGCCCAGAAAAGCAAGTCTTATCTCTTTACCGTTGCCTACCACCAGATGATCGATCATATCCGGAAAGTAAAACGGATCCAGTTGAAGGAAGAATTCAGTGATGAGGTCCGGGTAGAAAATAAACCAGCCAACAATTTAAAGAAAGTATTGAATGAAGCCCTGAACCGGCTGAGTGAAACCCAGAAGTCGCTGGTATTGCTGAAAGACTATGAAGGTTATAGTTATGAAGAAATAGGACAGATCATGAACCTCAACCCCAGCCAGGTAAAAGTTTACCTGCACCGGGCCAGGGTTCAGCTGAAGGAATACCTGGTGAAAATGGAGAACGTTATATAAAGTACGAAGTAAGAAGTACGAAGTTAGAAGTACGAAGTTTGAAGAACGATCACCTGAGCATAAGGCTGTTGACTACTAACTACCGACTACTAACTACCGACTGAACGCAAAGCAGGTAAATAAACAGAATAAAGAAAACTGATCTATTACAGATAAAACATGAAAATAAACCGCCATAATTACGAAGAGTTTTTTATCCTGTACATGGATAATGAGCTGGCCCCGGCAGACCGCCGGATGGTGGAAGAATTTGTGCAGCTGCATCCCGACCTGAAAGAAGAGCTGGATCTTTTACTGCAGTTTAAACTGACGCCGGATACCAATGTTGTTTTTGCCGGTAAGGAAGAACTGATGAAAGGTCAGCCTGAACCAGTGATCAATCTTTCCAATTACGAAGAATACCTTTTACTTTATACCGATAACGAACTGAGTGCTTCGGAAAAAACTGCCGTGGAGCGGTTTGCTGCGGAGAACCTGGCGGTGAAAAAAGAACTCGACCTGCTGACCTTCACCCGCCTGCAACCGGAGACCATTGAATTTCCTGATAAAGCCTCCCTGTACCGTACCGAAGAAAAAGTAAGGGCCCTGCCGGTACGCTGGTGGAGAGCCGCCGCGGCGATCCTGATCCTGGGACTTGGTCTGACCACCCTTTGGATGCTGAATAATAAAACGGCGGAGGAATCTGTAGCTGGTGTGATCCCTGGAAAATCAACCATTAAAAATCCAGTGCCAGGACATAAACCTGAAACGAAGGAAGCACTGGCAGCTACTGGTGATAATAAACAAGAACAAGATATTAATTCTGCCCCTGTTGCCAGGAATACAACAGACATTACTAACAATACCGCTACAGGTGCACAGAAAAATGCAAAAAACACATTGCCTTTAAATAACAACCTGCAACAACAAGATAAAAATGATGCGGTGGCCACACAGCAACCCGATAAAAAGAAAGGAAACAACCTGCCTGAACCGGTGTATAATCCGAATGTAAATAATTCAAATGAGGCTATCCTGGCGGTAAACCCTGTCTCCTCAAACAATAATGCTAAAGGCATTTTAACAAAACAGGATGTAACAAATAACAACACTTCTTCGCCTAATATTAAACCAGGTATTGATTTCGCTGTTGCCAAAGATGACCCGACGATAGGCGGGGCTGAAGATGAATCAGGCGGCAGAAAAAACAAACTCCGTGGCTTCTTCCGGAAGGTGACACGGACCTTTGAAAAAAGAACGAATATCGATCCAACCGACAATGACAACCGGTTACTGGTAGGCGGGCTGGCGATTAAACTGAAATAACCCTTCCACCTACGCCAAGGCTCCGGTGGAAAATGTCGCCCAGCTTAAGTGGACAATTAATTAAAAAATTATAGTAAAACAAATAACATGAAAAGGATTTTTACCTTCTGTATGGCTTTATGTATGACCCTCGGCAGTTTTGCCCAGACGGATACAACTGCAGCTCCGAAAAATGTACCTCAGAATGACACCATCCGTATCGGTGGCATGGTGATCATCCGCAGGGCCGGCAGCAAAGACCGTGAGATCGTACATGACCGCGAATACCGTATGCGCAGCCGCCGCTCAGAAAAACCCAGCAATGTAAGCACCAACTGGTGGATCATGGATATCGGTTTCTCCAACTATTCCGACAAATCTGTTTACCCCAATGTGCTCACCAGTGGAATTACCAAGGATGACCTGAAGGCCAGGGCCGGTAAATCCAGGAACGTCAATATCTGGTTCTTTATGCAAAAGCTCAATATTGCCAAGCATGTACTGAACCTGAAATACGGGATGGGACTGGAACTGAACAATTACCATTTTGACAATGACAAGCTCCTCTTTGCCAAAAACCCGACCCTGATCACCGAAGGCACAGAGGCCTTTAAGAAAAATAAGCTGGCCGTGGATTACCTGACCTTCCCCATTATGCTGAATGTCAACTTTACCCCGAACCGTAAAAGCGGATTTGGTATCAGTGCCGGTGTAAGCGGCGGGTATATGTACTCTGCCCGGTACAAAACCAAGGTTGATGGTGATATTAAGAAAGTAAAAAGTGATTTTGACCTTGAGCGCTTCAAACTGGCCTATATCGGGGAACTTTCTCTCGGCCCCGTTAAACTGTACGGCAGTTATGCCATGAACAATATGTGGGACAAGGGCCTGGATATGACCCCCTATACCCTTGGCTTCCGTTTCAGCAACTGGTAAAATTTCTCATCTTCATACACAACCGGCCTGTTCCCAGGCCGGTTTTTTTATTTCCTAAGCAAGTTTACCGGGTAATTTGCCCCGTAAAATTTCTAAACGTGCTGTTAAATACAATTTTTAAACGGGTGTAGTTATCCACCACAGGAAAATAAAAAATCTGGCACTCCGTTTGAACCTATGGACGGACCACTTTTCATTTATTTAAGGCCATGAAATCATTGCTGCTCCCACCTGGCGGCAGGTTACAAACGGCCTTACTGAAAACACTAATGGACATGAAACCAGTCGTACTTCTTCTTTCCGTTTTCCTTGGGAGCAGCCTCACCGCCACGGTGCACACCCCCTCTGCACGTAGTTTACCTACAAAAAGATATACGACGACTGCCGGCCCGGTAGGACAGGTATCGATCACCATCGATAAATCGGATTATGAACTGACCGTGTATGACGAGGAAGGCTGGTACGCCACTTACCCCGTTGTGTTTGGCAACAACAGCCTGGAAGATAAAAAAATGGAAGGCGACAAAAACACGCCGGAAGGCAGTTTCAGGATTACCAGCAAACGGGTGCACGATAAGTGGTGCCGATTCCTGGCCCTTGATTATCCCAATAAAGAAAGCCAGGAAAAATTTAACCGCCGGAAGCAAAGAGGGGAAATTCCAGCTACTGCCAGGATCGGCGGAGGTATCGGCATCCATGGCACCTGGCCGCATGAAGATTTTGTGATCGACCGCTATAAGAACTGGACCCTGGGTTGTATCTCCATGAAAAATGATGATGTGACTGACCTGTACCAGTATGTAAAATCAGGCACACAGGTAACTATCCGTAAATAGCTTTTATTTTTTCTGACTGAGAAAAGTACTGATAGTCTTTTTCCAGAGATCAGGATCACTTACCAGCAGGGATTCATGTCCCGCTTCTTCATAACCCACCAGTTGTTTACCCGCAGCCGGAATGGCTTCATAAATTTCATCAATCTCCGATTTTAATACATACGTATCGCGGGCGCCGTATTGTACCAGTACCGGGCAATGGATATTGGCCGCATAGTTTACCGTGGAATGTTTATACCCGTTGAAACCCCTTTCAATACCGATCCAGCCGGTCACCAGGAAGGCAAAAGGCTGCTGGGGAAAACCCAGTACACGTGCCCTTGCTTTCAGATGCGATTGCAGGGAGGCAAAAGGAAGTTCCAGGATAATACCCGACGGTTGTATCCCTTCTTCAGCCACTGTTCGCGCGATCACCACGGCACCCATGGATACGCCCCATAAGAAAATATGCTTCTCCCCTTTTGCTTTTACATACTCAAATGCCAGTTTCACTTCTTCTGTTTCATTCCGGCCGATCGTGGTGGTCTGTCCATCACTGTTGCCATGCGCCCTGAAATCCACCATTAGTACCCGGTATCCCATCATCCGGAAAGTGCCGGCTTCATAGATCATATAACTTTTATTGGCACTCAGTCCATGGAACAGCACGACGGTACCCCGGGAAGCAGAATCCGGTTCCGCATACCAGGCATCGATGGTCAGCCCGTTCTTTGTTTTTAACTGTATACTGTCGTAGGCAAACTCAGGGCGTTTATCCCCGATCACTGATTTTGGAAACTTGGGACCGGTGAATAATTTCCAGGTCTTGCGGAAAATATTGCCCGAAGAATGACTGCCATTCAGGGAAGGGTCATTATAAAAATGGGTAAGCCGGTAGGCATAGATCGACGCGCTGATATTGATCAGGACCAGCTGAAACAGCAGCACCCAGCCGATCCAGCGGATCAGTGAGGGCAAGCGGCGCCTGGTCTTTTTTTCATTCATAAGGTAATATTTCCGGCAGTGGTTATCCGCCAAAAATAATTTTTACCCGGCACAGATACTATTATTTATCCTTTTTTTTATATGAAACCCGAAAATAGATTTTTCAGAGTTTACCTCGTTTAATTTCCTCCACGACCCCCGGATCCAGTAAAGTGGATGTATCACCCAGGTTCTCGATATCCCCTTCGGCAATCTTGCGGAGAATGCGGCGCATGATCTTACCACTTCTTGTTTTCGGCAGACCGGGAACAAACTGAATTTTATCCGGTTTGGCAATTGGCCCGATCACCCGGGTTACAGTTTGGAGGATATCCTGGCGGGTGAGGTTCTCATCGCCATGCACATGTTCATATATGATGTAGGCATACACTCCTTGTCCCTTGATATCATGCGGATAACCCACCACGGCACTTTCCACCACACCCGCGTGCATATTGATTGCATTTTCCACTTCAGCGGTTCCGAGACGGTGACCACTTACATTCAATACATCATCCACCCGGCCGGTGATCCGGTAATTGCCTTGCTCATCGCGGAAAGCACCATCACCGGTGAAATATAAATTGGGATAGGCAGAGAAATAATTCAGGCGGCAACGCTCATGATCACCATACGTGGTACGGATGATCGATGGCCATGGATGACGGATGCAAAGATTACCACTCACATTATTGCCTTCGATCTCTTTCCCGTTTTCATCCACCAGTATCGGATCCACACCCGGAAGAGGTAAAGTAGCATAAGTGGGTTTGGCCGGTGTTATGCCTGCCATATTGGAGATCAGGATACCACCTGTCTCTGTCTGCCACCAGGTATCCACGATCGGGCATTTCCCCTTCCCGATATTTTCATCATACCAATGCCAGGCTTCCTGGTTGATTGGCTCTCCCACGGTACCCAATACTTTAAGGCTATCGAGTTTGTGGCCATGTACATGCCCCAGTCCAAAACCCATCAGTGAACGGATGGCGGTAGGCGCGGTATAAAGAATATTGACTTTGTATTTATCAATGATATCCCAGAAACGACCGGCATCGGGCCAGGTGGGTATCCCTTCAAACATCATGGTGGTGGCCCCGGCGCTCAGCGGTCCATATAATATATAGCTGTGGCCGGTGATCCAGCCGATATCAGCTGTACAGAAATGAATATCCTCCGGTTCATACTGGAATACGTTTACAAAAGAGTAAGCCGTATAGACCATATACCCGGCACAGCTGTGTACCACGCCTTTGGGTTTGCCGGTTGAACCGGATGTATATAATATAAACAGGGGATCTTCCGCGTCCATTTCTTCGGCAGGGAAGGACACTTTGCCTTCATGCTCCACCTGGTGTTCCGCATGTTCCATTTCATCTTCCCACCATACATCGCGTCCCTTGATCATGGAGACGGGGGTGCGGGTACGGGTATACACAATCACTTTCTTTACCGTACGGTTGCCGATCAACGCGTCATCGATCACACTTTTCAGGGGAATATCTTTATTACCCCGGTAAGCCCCATCGCAGGTGACAATATACTCCGCATTCGCATCGTATAAACGGTCGGCAATACTCTGCGCAGAGAAACCACCGAAGATCACACTATGGATGGCGCCGATACGGGCGCAGCCCAGTACCGCGTAAGCCAGCTCAGGCACCATTCCCATATATATACATACCCGGTCGCCTTTCTTCACCCCGTTATTCCTTAATACCTGGGCAAACTGGCAGACCCGTTTATGCAGGCGGTTATACGTAACCACACGGGTTCTTTCTTCCGGGTTATTGGGTTCCCAGATGATGGCGGGTTTATCCCCCATTTTCTCCAGGTGACGATCAATACAATTTTCGGTGATATTCAGCTTCGCGCCCTTGAACCATTCGGCTTTCGGTTCTGTAAAATTCCAGTCCAGGACCTTGTCCCATTTTTTGCGCCAATGGAAACCCTCGGCCACTTCGCCCCAGAATCCTTCCGGATCCTCTATGCTTTTTTTATAAGCAGCCTTGTATTGTTCCTCATTTTTAATCTGGTAGGGATATGACATAGCGATCATTTTTTGATGGATTAAAAGTAAAGAAAGATCACGGGCGGGTTGGTTTTTTATTTGCTAAATAAGTATATTTATGCTAAACTGGTATAGCTGCCCGTTTTTTTGCCATATTATGAAACAGATTGCCTGCCCCAAATGCAAGAGTGAATCGCTCATAAAAAGCGGAATTGTCAAAGGAAGACAACGGTTCCGCTGCAAGGATTGCCATTATTTTTTTACCGTATTAAAAGAAGGGAAAAACATAGACCCCTACTATGTCATCAAGGCCCTGCAGCTGTATATCGAAGGGGTGACTTACCGGGAGATCGAACGCATCCTCGGCATCAGCCATGTATCGGTGATGAACTGGGTGAAAAAATACAATATCAAAGCCCCGGAGAATTATGAATACCGTCCGACCTATAAAGTGCTCAATCATACGGAGCTGATTGATTTTTTTAAGGATAAGGACAGCCTGAAAAGTTCGGGTTGTATGATCACTGAACTGGGAGATAAATTCATGGTGATCAAATGGGAGCGGTTCCGGAAAAATGCGCTCTGAAAAATATACCAATTAGCAGAAATATACACCCGCTTTCTTTCCGTCGCGGTTTTGGATAACATTTGAATGCATTATTCATCACGGCTGCTTTGCCGGATCCAAAACGCTAACGAATATGAAAAAGCTTGCACTGTATGTACTTCTCCTGGGCGCCGCCTGCTTTGGTTCCGCCCCCCAATCATTAAACGCCCAGGCCAAGCCGGCTGAGAATCCGGCCAACTGGGGTATCAAATTCTATGGATTTGTCCGGAATGATATCATGTATGATTCCCGGCAGATCATTTCCGCCCGCGAGGGTGATCTTTCCCTTTATGCGAAAGACAAAAGCCTGGATGTAAACGGCAAGGATATCAATGCCGCTCCCACTTTCCACATGCTGGCCATTACCTCACGTCTTGGAGGAACGATCAGCGGGCCGGATGCTTTCGGGGCCAAAACCTCAGCCATCCTCGAAGCGGAGTTTTTTGGAAATATTGATGCCGATATCAATGAATTCCGCCTGCGTCATGCCTGGGCCAAACTGGACTGGTCCAAAACACAACTGGCCTTCGGACAATTCTGGCACCCGATGTTTGTCACCGATTGTTTTCCCGGTGTGGTTGATTTCAATACCGGCATGCCCTTTCAGCCTTTTAACCGGAGTCCGCAGGTCAGGCTGACCCAGAAACTGGATAAAGCCAATAAAACCTCACTGATCCTGGCGATGATCTCCCAGCGTGACTTTGCCAGTGTGGCCCCTTCCGGCTATACCGCGAATGATCCGTTGCGGAACAGTGCCATGCCCAACCTGCATGCACAATTACAATATAAGGATGCGAAATTCCTGATCGGTGCAGGGGTGGATTATAAATCACTCCGCCCGCGCCTGAACTCAGGCACACCAACGGTTGTATCCAAAGAAAAAGCAAACAGTGTATCGCTGATCGCTTATACAAAAATCACCACAAAGCCCGTTGTGATGAAAGCGGAAGCAGTGATCGGGCAGAACCTGACCGACCATGTGATGATCGGTGGATATCTTGGTTATACCGCCACACCCACTTCGGTTGAAACCTATGAAGCCACAAAAACTAACGCGTTCTGGTTTGATATCGGGGGTACCGGTAAAAAAACAGTGCCGGGCCTGTTCATCGGATATACCAGTAATAATGGGGCAAAATCCGGTGCCAGCGCCGCTTATGGAAGAAGCATCTCGGTGAGCGGACGTGGTGTAAAAAATGTTTTCCGGATTTCCCCGCGACTTGAATTTATTTCCGGTAAATTTAAGTTCGGTACCGAAATCGAATACACGACTGCTCAATACGGATCCATCAGTAACGGCGCAAAGGTTACCGGCGCTACTGATAATATCAGTAATACACGGTTACTGTTCACCAGTACATTCTCATTCTAATCATACACTACAAAAAAAGCAACTGACATGAGTTTTCAAACAGAAAAAAAGGGTCTGGCCGGTATTATAGCCGCCTCCTCCGTAGGTACATTGATAGAATGGTATGATTTCTACATTTTCGGAAGTCTTGCCACCATCATTGCCACCAAATTTTTCCCTTCAGGTAACCAGACCCTGGCCCTGCTTTCCACCCTGGCTACATTTGCCGCCGGTTTCGTGGTTCGACCTTTCGGTGCCTTGTTCTTCGGAAGGTTGGGCGACCTGATCGGCAGAAAATATACTTTCTTATTAACGCTGGTACTGATGGGACTTTCCACTTTCCTGATCGGTTGTATTCCCAGCTATGAATCGATTGGCTATCTCGCTCCTATCCTGGTATTGGTGCTTCGCCTTTTACAGGGTCTCGCCCTCGGTGGAGAATATGGCGGTGCCGCCACTTATGTGGCAGAACATTCACCGGCCGAACGCCGTGGTTTCTGGACTTCCTGGATCCAGACTACAGCCACCATCGGTCTCTTTGTATCCCTGCTGGTGATCATCAGTGTAAAAGGATCCATGTCTGAAGCTGCATTTGGTGACTGGGGCTGGAGATTACCATTCTGGATTTCCATTATCATGGTGGGTATCTCCATTGTGATCCGGATGAAGATGTCAGAATCACCCCTGTTTGCCAAGGCAAAAGCAGAAGGTAAAACATCCGTGAATCCGCTGAAAGAAAGCTTTGGTCATAAACTGAATTTCAAATTTGTATTGCTGGCGCTGTTTGGTGCCACAATGGGACAAGGTGTGGTCTGGTATACCGGCCAGTTCTATGCACTCAGCTTTATCCAGAATACTTTGAGTGTGGATGTATCGCAGGCCAGCCGGCTGATCATGTGGTCCCTGCTGTTCGGTACACCGCTGTTTGTATTCTTCGGTTGGTTATCGGACCGGGTAGGCCGCAAATGGATCATGATGATGGGTATGCTGATTGCGATCCTTTGTTACCGGCCCATTTATACCGCCATGTACAATGCCGGCAGTGTAAATACCAAAAAAGAAATAGCAGCAAATACAACGGTTGAAGTAACCACGGCGGCGGATCCGAAGATCTCGGGCGATAGCATACGTACCACCACCACCCATAAATCCTATGAAGACGGCACTACATTCAAAGAGGTAAAAAAACTGCATGTGCATGCGGACGTCAGCAAGGCCGATCTGAAGAAAGATACAATGGTCAGTAAAACGGTGAACCTCGACAGCCACTCTTTCTGGATGCTTGTATTCTGGGTATTTGTACAGGTGGTTTTTGTAACCATGGTGTATGGTCCCATTGCCGCCTTCCTGGTGGAAATGTTCCCGACCCGGATCCGGTATACCTCCATGTCCCTGCCCTACCATATCGGTAACGGTATCTTCGGGGGTCTGCTTCCGGCCATCGCGCTGTTCCTGACCACCAAGGCCACGCAGGCCAATGAAGCCGCGGCAAAAGCCGGGACGGTACTTCCGTATGACAAACCTTATCTGGAAGGCCTCTGGTATCCGATCATTCTCGGGGCCGTCTGCCTGGTGATCGGGGTATTATATATTAACGGGGAAGATAACCGTACAGAAGACTAACCTATTTAACTATATTTAAATACAACTAATATGAATCAGATCAGAAAATATATGGGTATTGTCTGGGTAGCCCTGGCCCTGGTGGCCGGTTATTACCTCATAGTCAACCAGGCCATTCCGAAATTTGAAAGTCCCAAACCCGAAGACCGGATTCCGGCCATCATCTATGCGTTTATCCTTACACCGATCATTGTAGGCGGATTGCTGGTATTTGGCTATTACGCGCTGATCGGGGAGTATGATATTTATGAAGATGAGGAACATCATCTTCACATCAAAGAAGACTAATTCACCTCATCCGTTTATCCTTTTTGCAGGGAATAACATTCTTTACTAAATTCAGGTTTAGATAAAGGTGTTATTCCCTTTTTCCTGCACCCGATGCCAGACCGTATAAAAAGACAGCGTTTTGCTTCCCTTTCAGTGATTCTCCTGCTGGTATTTGTGTATCCGCTGATCAGTATTGCGGATAAAAAAACAACTATCGCCGGCATTCCCCTGCTTTTCCTGTACCTGTTCGGGGTATGGCTGTGTGCCATCGGGCTGCTCTGGATCACCGCAGAACGCAAAGGCCATAAAAACAACCCCGGCGCATGAACAACTGGGTCGTCATAGCCTGCTCCCTGCTTTATCTCTGCCTGTTGTTCGGCGTGGCCTACTATGCGGAATACCGGCAGAAGAAGAACAGGAGCCTCATCAATAACCCCTATGTATATGCGCTCTCACTGGCAGTGTACTGTACGGCCTGGACCTATTACGGAAGTGTGGGACAGGCTTCCACCCGGGGAGTTGAATTCCTGGCGGTGTATATCGGTCCGACTATTACCGCCGCACTTTTCTGGCCCGTGCTGCGCAAAATCATACGGATCTGTAAAACACAACGGATCAACAGCCTGGCGGATTTTATCTCCACCCGCTATGGAAAGAACTTTTCCCTGGCCGTAGTGGTCACCATTCTCTGCATGATCGGGATTATTCCCTATATCGCCCTGCAACTGAAAGCGATTTCCTCCAGTATGAATATTCTTTCCGGTACCAGTGCACATGTCGGGCTGATCGGTATCCTGCAGGACAATACATTGTATATCGCCCTGGCCCTGGTGGCTTTTATTATTCTTTTTGGCACCCGCTCCATCGATGCCTCCGAAAAACATGAGGGCCTGGTGGCCGCGGTGGCTTTTGAATCCGTGATCAAATTACTGGCCTTCCTGGTAGCCGGTATATTTGTCACATTTGGTTTATTCAATGGTTTCGGTGATATATTCTCTAAAGCCGCTGCCAATGCAGACCTCGCCCGGTTATTCCAGTTTAACGGGAACGGGGCCTATACCACCTGGGCAGGGCTTATCCTGCTTTCGATGCTGGCTGTTGTTTTTTTACCCCGGCAGTTTCAGCTGGGGGTGGTGGAGAATGTGCAGGAAAACCATTTGAAAAAAGCCATCTGGTTATTCCCCTTATATCTATTCCTGATCACCCTTTTTGTATTACCCGTGGCCTTCGGAGGCAAACTCCTGATGGGAAATTCCGGTGTCAGTGCCGATACTTATGTACTGGCCCTGCCCCTGCATCATGGAGCCGGCTTTTTGAGCCTGTTTATTTTTATAGGCGGATTCTCCGCCGCCACCAGTATGATCATTGTGGAAACGATTGCCATCAGTACCATGATGAGTAATAATATTGCCACACCCCTGCTTTTGACCACCCGGAAATTCAAGACGAAGGGAGACGGGCAACTGACCAATCCCATCCTGAATATCCGCCGCTTCAGCATATTCCTGATTATTGCCCTGGCATTTTTATACGACAAACTGGTGGCCCAGCATTTCACCCTGGTATCTATCGGGATGGTTTCATTTGCCGCCGTCTCCCAGCTGGCCCCGGCAGTACTGGGTGGTATTTACTGGAAAAATGCTTCGCAAAAAGGAGCCATGGCAGGCATCCTTACAGGTTTTGTCACCTGGTTCTATACAGCCGTTATTCCTTCTATGGCCAGTGCCGGTTTTATAAATATGAGTGTGATAACCGATGGTCCCTGGGGTATATCCTGGCTGCGACCACTTTCGTTGTTCGGGATGGAAGGAATGGACACCATCACGCATTGCTTTTTCTGGAGTATGTTCTTTAATATACTGGTCTTCGTATATGTATCCCTCAACAGCACCCGCTCCGCCCGTGAAATATACCAGTCTGAAATTTTTGTCGACATTTTCCGTCACTCTGGTCCGGGTGATACCCATGCTGTATGGAAAGGAACGGCTTACCTGCCCGACCTGAATTCGCTGCTCGCCAATTTCCTGGGAAAGGAAAGAGCGGAGAAAATCATCAGCAGTTATGCGGCCCGGCATAAGATATCCATGGAAAGCAAAAAAGCGGATCCCCGGCTGGTGACTTTTTCTGAAAAAGTGCTGAGTGGGGTGATCGGCTCCGCCTCGGCCCGGATCATGGTGAGCAGTGTGACCAAGGAGGAAGAACTCAAGATCAATGAAGTGATGCATATCCTGCGGGAATCACAGCAGATGATTGAGCTGAATAAAGAATTAAGACGTAAATCCGGGGAATTGCAGAAAGCCACGGAACAACTGACCGTGGTAAATGCCCAGCTGAAAGATATGGATGAAGTGAAGGATGAATTCCTGTACACAGTAACCCATGAGTTAAGAACCCCCCTGACCTCAATCCGGGCGATGGCTGAACTGGTGCATGATAATGAGGATATGGAAGAGGACCAGCGGCAGGAGTTTTTATCCGGTATTATTAAGGAAACCGAAAGACTGAGTCACCTGATCACCCAGGTCCTGAACCTGGAACGCTATGAAAGCGGCCGTCAGCAATTAAATCTCACCCCGGTATTGCTGAATACCCTCATCAGTGACAGTATACGATCGGTAACCGGGCTGGCCCTGGAAAAGAAAGTAAAAATCGAAAAGCAGATACCCGATTCCATGTTTATCCTGCGTTGTGATGCAGACCTGGTACAGCAGGTGATGAATAACCTGCTTTCCAATGCCATCAAATTTGTGGATGAAAATACCGGCCTGGTCAGGGTTGGTGTTTTCAGTACTGAAGATGAAATACAGGTTTGGGTGGAAGACAATGGAAAAGGCATTCCCCGGGAACTGCATGAACTGGTTTTTGATAAATTTTTCCAGGCCCGTAACCAGACCCTGAAAAAACCACAGGGCAGCGGGCTTGGACTGGCTATCTGTAAAAAGATCATCGAAATGCACCAGGGTAAAATCCGGGTGGAAAGTGAAGAAGGGAAAGGTTCCCGCTTTATCTTTACCTTACCTAATAATTAAACCAACCTATAATTCCTGAAGTGAGTGATTCAAAAAAAATACTGGTGGTGGATGATGATCCCTATATCCTGATGTCGCTGGAGTTCCTGATGAAAAAGAACGGCTTTGATGTAATGGTGGCCCGGAACGGAACAGAAGCCCTGGAAATCGTGGAAAAACAGGTCCCGGATATTGTACTGCTGGATATCATGATGCCCGATGTGGATGGGTACGCCATCTGCAAACATATCAAGGGCAGTAAAAAATTAAAAGAAGCCAAGGTTGTTTTTATGAGCGCCAAAAGCAAGGAGAGTGATATCCAGAAGGGATATGATCTTGGTGCTTCGCTCTATGTCACCAAGCCTTTCAGTACCCGGCAACTCCTCAAACAGGTACAGGAACTGATGCAGTCGTGATCCCTCGCTTCGCTCGGGATGACAAGGATTCTTAGAACTTACACATTTCGAAAATCTTGGTTAGTTGGTATAGTTTTGTCTGTTTCAGGCAAACCCCGTTGTATTTTGTAGCAACGATTTGCATTATGGAAAAATACAGGGAACTCTACCGGGAGAGCATAGAAAATAAAGAAGCATTCTGGACCAAACAGGCCCGTCAGCTGCATTGGTTTAAAGAACCAGTGAACATCCTTTCACAAACGGAGAAAGGATTTTACCGCTGGTTTGCGGATGGGGAAATCAATGCCTGTTATTTATGCCTGGATTACCAGGTGGAAAATGGCCGGGCAGACCAGGTGGCCCTGATCTATGATTCACCCGTTACCCATACCATCAAAAAATACAGTTACCGTGAATTATTAGACCTCGTATCCCGTTTTGCAGGTGGTTTATTAGCGGCGGGTATCCGTAAAGGAGATACAGTCGTTATTTACATGCCCATGATCCCCCAGGCCGTGATCGCGATGCTGGCCTGTGCACGAATCGGCGCCATTCACTCAGTAGTCTTTGGTGGTTTTGCCCCGCACGAACTGGCCATGCGGATTGATGATGCACATCCGAAAGCAGTGATCTCAGCCAGTTATGGTATTGAAGTGGATAAGGTCATTCCTTACAAACCACTGGTTGACCGGGCCATTGAAGAATCAACACACAAACCTCCTGTACATATTTTCTATGAACGTACTGCTGAATATGACCAGCTGGATGGTCAATACGAAATTGATTTCAATAAATTACTGGAAGCGGAACCGGTTCCCTGCGTGTCCATGTTATCCGGTGATCCCCTTTATATTCTTTACACATCCGGTACCACCGGTAAACCCAAAGGGATTATCCGCGATCATGGTGGTTATGCTACGGCATTGAAGTTCAGTATGGACCAGATCTATGATGCGCACCCTGGTGAAGTGTACTGGGCGGCCAGTGATGTGGGCTGGGTGGTCGGCCATAGTTTTATTGTGTATGGTCCGTTGATGCAGGGCTGCACAACTGTTTTATATGAAGGCAAACCGGTACGTACGCCTGATTCCGCCGCATTCTGGAGAGTGATCAGTGAGCATGGCGTTAATGTAATGTTCACCGCACCAACCGCTATACGTGCGATAAAAAAAGAAGACCACGAAGGGGATGGCGTAAAGAGATATGATCTCAGTTCCCTGAAATACCTGTTCCTGGCCGGTGAACGATGTGATCCCGCCACCTATCACTGGATCAAGGACCTGTTGCAGATACCGGTGATTGACCACTGGTGGCAGACTGAAACCGGCTGGCCGATGGTGGGTATTATGATGGGCGTGCAGCACCAGGATCCACGGGCCGGATCTGCCGGCTTACCGGTATGCGGGTATGAAATACATATTTTATCGGATGACGGGGTGGAACTGGAAAAAGGAAAGGAAGGCTATATCGCCGCCAAACTCCCTTTACCTCCCGGTTGTCTTCCCACTTTATGGAACAATGATGATCGTTTTATAGCCGGCTACCTGCAACACTTTCCCGGTTATTACCAGACCGGCGATGGCGGTTATCTGGATGCCGATGGCTATTGTTATATCATGGGACGGGTGGATGATGTGATCAATGTAAGTGGTCACCGGCTGAGTACGGGAGAAATGGAAGAACTGGTGGCCTCACACCCGGCCATTGCCGAATGCGCGGTGATGGGTATCGCGGATGAGCTTCGTGGCCAGCGGCCGGTAGCCCTGGTGGTATTAAAAGATGGCCGGCATATTGAAGAAGAGATCATCGAAGAGGAACTGGTGGCGTTGATCCGGGAAAAGATCGGTGCCGTGGCTTATTTCCGGAATGCAGCCGTGGTAAAACGATTACCCAAAACACGGAGTGGAAAAATATTGCGGAAAACGATCCGCCAGATCGCGGATGGAGACAATTATACCATCCCGTCCACCATTGATGATCCGCATGTACTGGACGAAATCAAAGAAACCCTGCAGGAGCGGAAACTGGGTCTGGCGTTTAACCAGTTGTAAAATTGTCTAAAAGGAAAATTTTATAATCCGTTTAATTTAACTAACTAATTTATAATACATTACATATTTAATATTTTAAATAAATATATTTTTTTAAATATTTTACAATTTTCAAACAATCCATACTTGGTATTGTTATTCAGCGTGAAGAAATTGCATCCCGAATGAAAAAAATGGCGCTGTTCTTATTACTCCTTTTTACCACGGTACAGGTGTTACCCGGGATCAAAGGTTTATTCAGCGACCATACGAACGCTGTGGTTTTTAACCCGGATGAAGAAAAGACCGGTGAAAAGGCGAATGAATGTAAGAAAGACAGCAAGGAATACCCGGCCTACCAGCAACTGGCCGCCTTATTCAGTCTCAAAATCAATACTGCTTTTCACCTTTCAGCTATCATTCTTCCGGCTCCCTGCCTGGAAAAACTGACGCCCCCGCCCAATTGCTGATTCATCATTGATTTTTCAGGTATGTCTTCATACCTGCCCCCATTTTTTAATCACCATTACAATAAACATTGTATGAGCGTTACCGCTAACCCGGTTTCCAGGATATTCAACCTGGTTAAACTGGAACGTAAAGAGATATCTTCTGTTTATTTCTATGCCATCCTGAATGGATTAATTCAGTTATCACTCCCCGTCGGGGTGCAGGCCATTATTGGTTTTGTACTAGGCGGATCCATGTCCACTTCCCTCGTGATACTGATTGCCCTGGTGGTGACCGGTGTATTTTGCACCGGGCTGTTGCAGGTAGGTCAGATGCAGCTGATCGAAAAAATCCAGCAAAACATTTTTGTCCGTTATTCTTTTGAGCTGGCTGATCGGGTACCACGGCTGGATATGAAGAAAACGGACGCCTATTATATCCCTGAGCTGCTTAACCGCTTTTTTGAAATCCCGTCATTGCAGAAAGGCCTTGCCAAATTGCTGCTGGATATACCCACAGCTACTATACAGATCATCTTTGGCCTGGTGTTGCTTTCCTTTTATCACCCCGCCTTTATCCTGTTTGGATTGATACTGGTATTGATCCTCTGGCTGATTCTTTATTATACCGGGAATAAAGGATTACAGACCAGCCTGGCTGAAAGTGCCTATAAATACGGGGTGGCTGCCTGGCTGGAGGAACTGGGAAGACTGATCAAGTCTTTCAAATTCTCCAAAGGATCAAGGATCAACCTGCAAAAGACGGATGAGAAAGTCAGTGGTTACCTGGATGCGCGTAACAGTCATTTTAATATCCTGCAATTCCAGTTTAAAGTCCTTATCGCTTTTAAAGTCATGATCACCGCGGCCATGCTGATTATCGGATCCATGTTACTGGTCAACCAGCAATTGAATATCGGGCAGTTCATTGCCGCTGAGATCGTGATCATTACCGTTATCAGTTCAGTGGAGAAACTGATTGGTAACCTGGACAGTGTATATGATGTACTGACCTCTGTGGACAAGATTGCCAAAATCACGGATAAGCCGTTGGAAAAAAACGGAACCTATTTACTGCCTGCCGATAAAGCGGGTATTTCCATTGAAGCCGGCAAAATCAGTTTCGCGTATGACGACGAGAAGTATGTGTTCCGGGATATCAGCTTCCGGATCAATGGCGGTGAAACGGTATGTATCACCGGTAAAGAAGGGAGCGGAAAATCCACCTTGCTGAAACTCGTAAGCGGTTCCTACCAGGGATTCGGCGGATCCCTGATGCTGAATGGCCTGCCGGTAGGGAATTATGAATTAGCCGCGCTCCGGCAGCAAACAGGGATACTGCTCAGCCAGCAGGATATTTTCCACGGCACCCTGCTGGAGAATATTTCCATGGGCAACCCGGATACGGATATACAGCAGGTAGTGCATTTATTTGAAGAAGTGGGATTGACCGAATTCCTGGGTTCATTGCCGGCCGGTTTTGATACCTGGCTGGATCCGACCGGAAAAAGATTATCCAGGAACGTGATCAATAAGATCCTGCTGGTAAGGGCGCTGGTAGGTCAACCCCGGCTGTTGTTACTGGAAGAACCCTGGACCCATATCGAAGAGCCTTACCGCAGCCGTATCATACAACTCCTGCTGAAAGAGTATCCGCATACCACCATCCTGGTGGTGAGCAATGACCTGGAATTCGCCAGCCTTTGTGACCAGGTCATAGAAATAAAAACAGAGGGCTGTAACATTAAAAAGAATAAACGCACTGACCATGAATAATAATGAACCTGTAATTAACATGCACTGGCCTTCCTTCAGTAAGGTTTATCGGTACAATAAACGAAGCCGCGTGCGCTATTGGTTTTATGGACTGATGACCATGATCGTGGTGCTGCTTTTCCTCCCCTGGACGCAGAATATAAGAGCCAAAGGGACTGTTACCACCTTAAGACAGGAACAACGCCCCCAGCAACTGAATACCATTATTCCCGGCCGTGTGATTAAGTGGTACGTCAAGGAGGGCGATTTTGTACAAGCCGGCGATACGATCCTGCAACTGTCCGAGATCAAAGACGATTACCTTGATCCGCAATTGCTGAACCGGACCAAAGAACAATTAACAGCCAAGGCACAGACTGTTGACTTCTACAAAAGCAAAGTGAATACATCCGGTACACAGATCAATGCCCTGGGAGAAGCCCTTCAGTTGAAAATGGATCAGCTGCGGAATAAATTGCAGCAGTTACAACTGAAAGTACAGAGCGACAGTATGGAAGCCATTGCCGCTGCCAATGAATTGAAAATTGCCTCCCTGCAATACAACAGGCAGAAAGCCATGTATGACAGCGGGCTGGTTTCGCTGACCCAATTGGAACAACGGAATCAGTCATACCAGAACAGCCTGGCGAAAAAAATAAGTGCGGAAAACAAATGGCAGAATACCCGCCAGGACCAGGCCTTAACCCGGATTGAAATGAATGCCGCGCAACAGGAGTATACAGAAAAAATAGCTAAGGCGCAGGGCGACCAGTTCCAGTCATTGTCACAGATCGCCAGCGGGCAGGGCGATATTGCCAAGCTGGAAAACCAGTACAGCAATTACAGCATACGGAACGGACTTTATTATATCACGGCTCCACAGAGCGGTCAGATCACCAAGGCACGAAAAGCCGGTATTGGGGAGATCGTTAAAGAAAGTGAAATGATCGTGGAAATCGTACCCGACCGGATCCAGTATGCAGTTGAACTCTTTATCCGTCCCGTCGACCTGCCGCTGGTTTCCAACGGGCAGAAAGTCAGGTTCATGTTTGATGGATTCCCGGCCATTGTATTCAGCGGATGGCCAGAGAGCTCGTATGGGACTTTCGGCGGAAAAGTGGTGGTGGTTGAATCATCTGTCAGCAGCAATGGAAAATTCAGGATACTGATCACTGAAGATCCGGATGATAAACCCTGGCCACGGGAACTGAAAATGGGAACCGGTGCCCAGGGAATGGCCCTGCTGAAAGATGTACCGGTATGGTATGAATTATGGCGGAACATCAACGGCTTCCCCCCGGATTATTACAAAGCCGGTAGCGAACCTGTAAAAAAATAAATGATGCAAACACATTCCAAATATAAACTTATCAGCTGGCTGCGGAAACGAAACCGACAGCGGAATAAAATCATACTTGTCCTTGGCTTTTTACTGCTGTTGATGACCCTGGTTAAATTAACCGCGGCCCAGGACGGCAGCCTGAATAAAACCCTGTCCCCTGAGGAGGTGATCTCTATCGTGAAACAATATCACCCGGTGTCCCGTATGGCGGATATCAATATTGATAAAGCAAAAGCGGAGCTGACCATTGCCCGTGGAGGGTTTGATCCGCAATTGTATAGTTCCAATGCCCGGAAAACATTTGACGGCACTGATTACTATAATTACAACCGGCCGGAACTGAATATACCCACCTGGTTCGGAGTGAATATCAGCGCCGGACTTGAATACCTGTCGGGAAGCCGTACCGATCCGCAGGAAACAGCAGGTAAAACAAGTTATTTCGGTCTCTCTGTACCCCTGGCCAAAAACCTGCTGATGGATAAACGAAGGGCCGCGTTACAGACTGCTAAGATCTATAAAGAAGCTTCCCTGGTGGAGAAAAAAGTAATGCTGAACGATCTCCTCCGGGAATCTATGACGAGTTACTGGGAATGGTTCCTGGACTACCAGGTGCTTAACATTCTGAAGGAAGCGGTGAATATTAACCGTCAACGGGTGGAGTTTATAAAAACCAGTGTAAGGCTGGGTGAACGTCCGGGCATCGATACCATCGAAGCAATTGCCCAACTGCAAAATTTCGAATTACAATTCAGCCAGGCAGAACTGGAATTCGGCAATGCCGGCCTGGCCTTATCTGCCTTTCTGTGGACCAGTGATCAGCAGCCTTATACCCTTCCCGGGGATATTATACCAGCATCGTTACCTGCCTATCAGGACTGGTCAATTCCGTCGCTGGACAGCCTGCTGCAACAGGCAAGGCTGAATCATCCTGAACTCAGGCTCTATTCGTACAAGCTGGAGGCCCTTTCGGTAGATAAGAAACTAAAATTCCAGGAAATACTGCCGGCCATAAATTTTACCTATCACCAGCTGGGGAAAGGATACGATCTGCTGAAGACCGCCACAGGTCCCCTGTATGAAAACAATTTCAGGTATGGCTTTTCAGCCGGCATCCCGCTCCGTTTTTCGGCCGGCAGGGGTGAATACAAAAAAGCAAAACTTAAAATCACCGAAGCTGAGACCGAGCGAAACTATAAGCAGCTGCTGGTGGAAACAAAAGTCAGGTCTTACTATAATGAACTGCTCAGTCTCCGGCAGCAGCTGATCCTGCAGGAAAATAATTATAAAAATTACCGGCTCCTCCTGCAAGGGGAGGAAACCCGGTTTAAAAACGGGGAGAGTTCATTGTTCCTGGTGAATGCCCGGGAAAATAAAACACTGGAAGGGTTGCAGAAGCTGCAGGAACTACGGAGTAAATATTTTAAAACAATAAACCTGCTGTCCTGGTCTGCCGGTCAATTACTATAAAAAAAGAATTCAGCTGACCTCTTACCGGGGCTGACTGAATTCTTTTTCCTGTATACTGATTAATGTCGCAGGGAAGCCACACTGAAATCAGGACTCAGTTCATCTTTGATATAGCTTGTCCCCGGGTAAAACTCCACTTTACCCGTATCAATATTGTACATAGCGCCGACCACCCCGATCTCACCTGACTCCACCATTTGTTCGATGATAAAACTCCGTTCGATGATGCTCTTCACAGTACGGCGTACATTGATTGAGGCCACATTCTCCACAAAGGAGGGGTTGGCTGAATTGCGCTTACTGAAATCCGTTGTTTCCTTTTCTTCATAAACAGCCGGTTGCAGTTTGGAGAGCAGTTCTGTCAGGTTACCCATTTCCACATGGTCACAGGCTCCTTTCACCGCACCGCATTTTGTATGGCCCAGTACCACGATCAGTTTGGAGCCGGCAATCTTGCAGGCAAACTCCATACTCCCGAGAATATCCGTATTAATAATATTTCCCGCGATACGGATAGAGAAAATATCACCCAGTCCCTGGTCAAAAATCAGTTCGGCTGATGTCCGGCTATCGATGCAACTCAGGATCGTGGCAAAGGGCCATTGGCCATCCCTGGTATCATTCACCTGGGCCAGCAGGTCACGCTGGGCTTTCAGGTTATTAATAAAACGGGCATTCCCTTCCTGTAATATATTCAGCGCCATCCGCGGGGTTAAATGGGCCTGTGTTTCTTTTGTGTGTACTCGCATGTTTTTTGTTTTAATGTACTGATTGAACTTGTGAATAATTTTCGATTTTATACGCTTCCTTGAATCCCCGGAGGGTGAGTTTTATGTTTTTCAACGGCACTTTAATATCCCTGAACTCCTTGATCAGTTCGAGCACATCGAAATCGATATACCTTGTATTGGTGGCATCGATCTCCACGGTCGAGTTTTCCGGTAAATGATCCAGTGTTTGCCTGATCGCCGCCTTATTCAGGAAGGACACTTCTTCTGAAAGCCGGATCCGGATAATATCCCCGTCGTGGTGTTTCTCCGCATGGAAATAATAAGAGTTCTTCAGGTTGCCATAGAGAATGGATCCGGCCGCTGCCACAATACCCGAAAGCACCCCGATCAGTAATCCTTTTCCACCCAGTGCCGGAATAATCCCAAAAAGATCAATTAAAATGATAATGACCACTGTGACGATAAACGGAACAAACTGGTACTTGCCTTCATTCCAGAAACTCTTAAACACGGCCGGCTTGGCCAGTTTGTAACCCGTCAGCAACAGGATGGCCGCCAGGGCAGACAAGGGAATCTTATTAAGTAAGCCCGGGATCAGGATAATGGATACCAGCAGCAGGCTCCCGTGCAGGATCGTTGACAATTTGGACTTAGCCCCTGAGTTCACATTGGCACTGCTGCGCACGATCACACTGGTAACGGGCAGCCCGCCGATCAGGCCGGCAACGGTATTGCCCACCCCTTGCGCAAATAACTCCTTATTGGTATTGGTCACCCGGCGCTGGGGATCAAGATTATCCACGGCTTCGATACTCAGCAATGTTTCCAGTGAGGCGATCAGTGCGATCACGATACCGTATACTATCACCGAGCCATTCAGGAATCCATTGAAATCAGGCAGGGTGAAAAAACTGAAAAATTCACTGGCACTGCCGGCTGCTTTTATTTGTACCAGGTGTTCCTCCTGCACGGCCAGTTTACTGCCTGAGCTGATCCATAGTTCATTGATGAGTATGGAAACCACAACAGCTACCAGGGCCCCGGGCACAAAACTAACCCGTTTTTTGATAAATGGTTTTTCCCAAAGGATCATGATGAGGATGGAAATAATACAGATCAGGAAAACACCAACTTCAATATGCTGGAGTGGTTGCAGCAGTTCATGCATGTTCTCCTGTCCGTAAGGAAATAATTCAGTGATATTCCCTTTCTCATCTTTATCATACCCGAATGCATGGGGGATCTGTTTGGCGATGATCAGGATACCAATACTCGTGAGCATGCCCTTGATCACACTGCCGGGGATATAGTTGGCAATGCCACCGAGTTTGGCCACCCCGAGCAGCATCTGTAAAATGCCGGCAATAAAAACGGCACAAAGAAATAAGCTGAAATCGCCAATGGACGTAATGGCCCCCAGCACAAGCGCGGCCAGTCCGGCAGCCGGGCCACTCACACTTAACGGTGAGTTACTCAGCATGCCGATCACAATACCCCCGATAATACCAGAGATAATGCCACTGAAAAAAGGGGCTCCCGAGGCCAGTGCAATGCCCAGGCAGAGCGGGAGGGCTACAAGAAATACGACAAGCCCTGCAGGCAGGTCATACTTCAGGTTTGCAAAAAGATTCTTTTGCTTGTTCATATATATTAAATAGTAAAGGTTTATTCCCCGCTACAGGAAATGAATGACCGATCAGGGCAAAGCATGCCTGATCAGGATACACGAATAGTGAAACAGTAAAGGATCGTCAGGAGTGATTGGGAGGGGGAACCAGGAGTTCGCCGTGAAAAGCCACATAGAGGGCAGCTTTTTCATTCTTATTAAAGGCAGAAATTACGGGAAGGGTATGAGCGTCTGTACCGGAATCATGCAGGTACTCTTCAGAAAAATTGGTACTGGTTGGATTTTTTTCTTCTGTATTGTTACCAAACGGATTTGAAGTTTCCTCTTCGTTATCAGCCGGAAGCGTATTGGCCGCTTCTTTTTGTTGTTGTACCCGTTGCTGCTGGCTGGAAAAGACAAACGGGGCACTGACCGTCAGCCAAAGCAGGGTCAGTATCATCAGCAGCGAAGAAACACGCTGTGCCTGGTTATATACCGTTTTTTTCCTTTTCACGAGGGCGCAAAATAATACATTCATCCCTGCTATCCAAACTAATTGAAATTCAATCAGATTAATTTAATTTTAAATCAGGTATTGTCAGCACAGCGTAAAAAAAACAGACAATCCGTTAAATTGTTTGATATTCAAAGCGGATCGTGTTAAACAAAATTACTTTCACCCGACCTCAATCCAGGCAACATGAAACCATACGAAGTCCTTTTAAATGACAATAAACACTGGGCTGCCCGGAAAAAAGCTGAAGACCCGGCTTTCTTTGAACGGCTGCTCCATGTGCAATCCCCGGAGTTTTTATGGATCGGTTGCAGTGACAGCCGGGTACCGCCGGACCAGATCACACAAACTGAACCGGGTGAAATATTCATTCACCGTAATGTGGCCAACCTGGTGGTCAATACCGATGTGAACCTGATGAGTGTGGTGGACTATGCGGTGAATCACCTGAAGATCAAACACGTGGTGGTTTGCGGGCATTATGGTTGCGGGGGTATTAAAGCCGCGATGTCCAATACTGATTTCAACCAGGTCCTCAATATGTGGCTTCGGAACATCAAGGATATTTACCGGATCCACCGCAAGGAAATTGAGGCGATCAAAGACGAGGAGCAACGCGTGAACCGGATGGTGGAAATAAATGTAAAGGAACAGATCCTGAACCTGGCCAAAACCGCCATGATACAACGGGCATGGGCAACCGATCAGCGGCCTGACCTGCATGGCTGGGTCTATGACCTGCACGACGGACTGATCAAACCGGTCATTGAGATGAAAGCAGGAGCGGATATTGATAATCTTTATGAATTCGAGGGACTTTAGAAAAGCTGCGAGTTTCGAGCTATGAGCTTCGAGACTTATAGTCCGATAGCAAACTATAGGTCTCGTAACTCGCTGCTCGTAGCTTGAAGCAATATCTACTGTTTCTTCTAACTAATTCAACAAAAACTGTTGTGCAATAAACACCGCTGCTCCCGCGAGATACCCGATCAATGCCACCCACCCTATCTTCTTCACATACCAGAAGAAATCAATTTTCTCCAGTCCCATGGCGGCTACACCAGCTGCGGAGCCAATGATCAGGATGCTGCCACCGGTTCCGGCGCAGTAGGCTAAAAATTCCCAGTAATAATGATCGGTGGGGAAATGTTCCAGGCTATACATACCCTGGGCACCGGCCACCAGGGGTACATTGTCCACCAGGGCGGATAATAATCCGATCGTTATTGAAATGGCGGACACATTACCAATTGTTTTATCCAGCCAGCCCGCGGCCGTATGCAGGATATTGGTTGATTCGAGCACGGATACACACAATAGTATGCCCAGGAAAAAAAGAATACTGGGTGTATCAATTTTGCGTAACGCATGATTGACGGACAACACCCCTTTTTCCCGTTCATCTTTTTTACTGTGGATCATTTCGGTGCATACCCACATGATGCCTAAGCCGAAGAGAATTCCCATATAGGGGGGCAGGTGGGTTACTGTTTTAAAAACAGGAACCATCAGTAAACAACCCACCCCCAGCCAGAATACCAGGTTTCTTTCCTTTGCATTATAAGTGAAGTTTTTATTCTGCAGTACTTCCGGGCGCTGACTCACATTACCATTTAACTGACGACTGATCAGCCAGGCGGGTATGATCATACTCACCAGGCTTGGCAATATTACTTTAAGGATAATATTGGCTGCTGTGATCTGTCCGCCGATCCAGAGCATGGTTGTGGTTACATCCCCGATGGGTGACCAGGCTCCCCCGGCATTGGCCGCAATCACCACCAGTCCGGCATATAACAACCGCTCCTTCCGGTCCCCGATCAGTTTACGCAGCAGGGACACCATCACGATTGTGGTGGTCAGGTTATCCAGTACGGCAGAAAGAAAAAAGGTGATAAAAGCCAGCAGCCAGACCAGTTTCTTTTTATTGGTCGTCTGGATTTTCCGGGTGATCAGTTCAAAGCCATCGTGCGCGTCGATCAGTTCCACGATCACCATGGCCCCCAGTAAAAAGAAGAGAATTCCTGAAATATCCCCCAGGTGCCCGGTCAGGTGACTAACCACCAACTCTTTGTCTGTAGTGCCCAGCGCATAGACCGACCAGCAAAGAGCGGCCGTCAGCAGGGCGGTTGCTGCTTTATTGACCTGGAAGGAATGTTCAAAAGCAATAAACAGGTAGCCCAGCACAAAAATGATAATGAGTAAAGTGGTCATGTTTCAGTTTTTAAAGTTTACCCGGCCGGAATCCTGCAAATTAAGCAATAGCAATTTTATGTAGGTTTGCAGTATGTCCATCCAAGTCAAAAACCTGCTCAAAGAATACGGCGAGCAAAAAGCGGTGAACCAGCTTTCCTTCACCGCCAGTAAAGGGGAAATCGTTGGTTTCCTTGGCCCCAACGGTGCCGGCAAATCCACCACCATGAAGATCATCACCGGGTATCTCCAGCCTACGGCCGGTGAAGCCTGGGTCTGCGGGATCAATGTAAACGAATCTCCCCTCGAAACCAAGAAGAAGATCGGTTACCTGCCGGAGCTCAACGCCCTGTACTACGATATGTATGTCCGGGAATACCTGTCCTTTATTGCCGGTCTGCACCAGCTGGCCGATACTAAAGGGGCCGTGGAGAAAGTGATTCAGACCGTAGGACTGACCCCGGAATCCAGGAAGAAGATCGGGCAGTTGTCAAAAGGATATAAACAACGGGTAGGACTGGCCGCCGCACTGATCCATGATCCGGAAGTACTGATCCTGGATGAACCCACCTCCGGACTTGACCCCAACCAGATCATTGAGATCCGGGAAGTGATCAAAAAACAGGGGCAGGACAAGACGGTCCTTTTTTCCTCGCATATCCTGCAGGAAGTGGAAGCCATCTGTGAC
The DNA here is from genome assembly GCA_964519865.1 of uncultured Chitinophaga sp. GTDB lineage: Bacteria > Bacteroidota > Bacteroidia > Chitinophagales > Chitinophagaceae > JJ008. The sequence continues at coordinate 53,851 of CAZFLL010000011.1, forward strand.
CGGGTGATTATTATCAATAAAGGCAACCTGGTGGCCGATGATACCCTGACGAATCTCAGGAAATCGGCCTCCGGTGAAGTAGTGAGTGTATCATTTAAAGAAGCCGTGGATCGTGAATTACTGGAGAAACTCCCTGCGGTAAAAGAGATTATAAAAAATGAGGCGAACAACTGGCAGTTAGCCACACATGATTCTGATCAGTTGCGCAAACAAATAATGGCGATGGCTTTGCAGCACAACCTCAACATCGTTTCTTTGCAAAGCGAAAACCACAGCCTGGAAGATATTTTCAGGTCCCTCACTAAAACAAACAATATTCAATCATAATAAGTTTCAACTATGAGTTACATTTCAGAAATCTTCGCCAGACAAATTTTAGACTCCCGCGGTAATCCCACCGTAGAAGTAGACGTAATCACCGATGAGGGAGCCATTGGCCGTGCGGCTGTTCCGAGCGGAGCCAGTACCGGTATCCATGAAGCCGTGGAACTGCGCGATGGCGACAAGAAAAAATATGTAGGAAGAGGTGTTTTAAAAGCCGTTAAAAACGTAAATGATATTATCGCCCCCGAATTACTGGGTTACGATGTGGCTGACCAGGCCGGTGTGGATGAATACATGATCCAGCTGGATGGTACCGCCAATAAAGGCAAACTGGGTGCCAATGCCCTGCTGGCAGTGAGTATGGCCGTGGCTAAAGCCGCTGCAGAAGAAGCCAACCTGCCCCTTTATCGTTATATCGGTGGTACCAATGCTAAAGTGCTTCCTATTCCCATGATGAATATCCTCAATGGTGGTGCGCACGCGGATAACAAGATCGACTTCCAGGAATTCATGGTAATGCCGATCGGCGCTCCCAGTTTCAGTGAAGGTCTCCGCTGGGGCGTGGAAATTTTCCACTCCCTGAAAAGTGTACTGAAGAAAAAAGGATACAGCACCAACGTGGGTGATGAAGGTGGTTTTGCCCCGAATATCCAGAGCAATGAAGAAGCCATTGAAACGGTACTGACGGCCATTGAAGCCGCCGGTTATAAATCAGGCACCCAGGTTAAAATCGCCATGGATGCCGCCAACAGCGAACTCTGGGATGGCAAAAAGAAAAAATATGTGTTCCATAAGAGCAGTGGTAAGGAAATGAGCAGCGAACAACTGGTGAAATACTGGGAAAGCTGGGTGAAAAAATACCCCATCTGCAGCATTGAAGATGGTATGGCCGAAGACGACTGGGCCGGCTGGAAAATGCTGACTGAAGCGGTGGGTGATAAATGCCAGCTGGTAGGTGATGACCTGTTTGTAACCAATGTACTCCGCCTGCAACAGGGTATTGACAAAGGAATCGGCAATGCCCTCCTGGTGAAAGTAAACCAGATCGGAACCGTTACAGAGACCATCAATGCGGTTACCCTGGCCCAGCACAATGGTTATAATACGATCATGAGTCACCGGAGTGGTGAAACTGAAGATACCACCATCGCCGACCTGGCCGTGGCCCTGAACTGCGGACAGATCAAGACCGGTTCAGCTTCCCGTTCAGACCGGATGGCCAAATACAACCAGCTGTTAAGAATTGAGGAATTACTCGGCAGTACAGCCGTTTATCCGAAAGGAAAGATCAAATTTGGTAAGTAATTTGCTATAAAGGAGTATGGCGATGCAGCGCGTCTGCCATACTCCTTTTTTATTAAACTAACATGAAGCTCCTCACCCGCATCCCGGCCTGGCTCAGGAATAAATACTTTATCGCTTTTGCCGCTTTTTGCGTGGTGATCCTGTTTTTGGACAAAAACGACATTTTCACCCAGCTGGAGCGCCGCCGGGAGCTGCACAAACTGGAAAAAAGCCGGGATTATTACAATACCCAGATTTCCACAGAACGTAAAGAATTAGAAGGACTTAAGAGCAATCCGGCCACCCTGGAACGCTATGCCAGGGAGAAATACCTGATGAAAAGGGATAATGAGGACCTGTTCCTGGTACCGGAAAAGCCCGATAATTCAAAGAATTAAGATTTCCCACACAATAAGGCAATCCAGTCCCCGTTTAAATACCGGACATTCGTAATATCTCAGTTACAGACGGACACATAACATCTAATTTCTGGACAAATTAATTGGTTTGCCAATGACAAACTTTACACCTGAAGATCTTTTACTGTATTTGTATAAAGAGACAACTACAGCCCAAACAAAGGCCATTGAAACAGCCCTGGAAAAAGACTGGACCTTGCGTGAAAAAATGAGTGTACTCAAAGCTTCCATGCAACGGCTCGACAAACTCACTCAATCTCCCCGCACAGCTGTGGTACTGAATGTACTCAACTATGCCCGCGAACAGGCAGCCCAGGAAGTACAATAACTTCATCGCTGTTTTTTAAACTTAGTAAGCATTCCTGAAGAGGAGTGCTTTTTTT
>CAZFLL010000012.1:0-51773 GCA_964519865.1 uncultured Chitinophaga sp.
CGGTAGGCAGGTGTGTTAAAACCTACTTCAACAAATCCAGAAACACCTTGGTATCGTAATCCGCGCTGCCCACCTGGTTAAAAACAACTTCCCCCTTCTCATTAAAAATGACGGTCATCGGAATTCCATCTGTCACAAACAACTGGGGCAGGTTGGCGGCCGGGTAGTATACAGGCAGTTTCATGCTGTTATTTGCCGCGTAGGTTTTGGCCTTTTCAAAATTATCATCCAGTGAAAGCATTACGAATTCCGTTTTGCTTCTGTCCGTTTTAGCAGCCAGTTTTTCAATGGAAGGAATCTCGGCACGGCAGGGCGGACACCAGGTGGCCCATAGATTGACAAATACCTTTTTTCCCCTGAATGCAGCCAGGTCCACCACCTGGTTAAGGCTGTTCTTCATATTGAATGAAGGAAGTTGTGATGACGATGTGACGGCCGGTGCGGGTGCCGGGGCTACGGTGGTTTCGTTACTGCCAGCCGGCGCAGTGGTACTGGCGGCTGTTTCAGTGCTGCTGATCTTTTCAGTTCCGTTATTACAACCCAACAGGAAGAGGCCAAGGGTTGCCGCGAATAGAATAATTTTCATGTACTGTTTTTAGAGGTGCAAAATGGGTTGATTACCTGGTTAACTGCGTGATTATTATCACCGCCAATCTAACAGGCAACACGCAAATTTGTTAAAACTATTTCAAATGCAGGAATTTTGGGATAACCGGTACCAGGATGCCGGTTTTATATACGGCGAGGCCCCGAATGCTTATTTTAAAGCCTTTATAGATCAGCAGAAGCCCGGGACCCTGTTATTACCCGCTGAGGGAGAGGGGAGAAATGCCGTATATGCCGCTTCAAAAGGCTGGGTGGTGGAGGCTTTTGATTTCAGTACCGTTGCCCGGGACAAAGCCCGGAAGCTGGCCGCTGATAAAGGAGTGAAGATCAGGTATGACCTGCAGGATATTTCCATGTTTAAAGCGTCCAAACATTACGATATGGTCGCCCTGTTGTATATACACCTTCCGGAGCCACTCCGTCAGACTTTCCATACAGAAATGTATAAGTCGGTCAAACCCGGTGGTTTCCTGTTGTTTGAAGCTTTTGCCAAAGAGCAGCTGGATTTCGAAAGTGGCGGTCCGAAGGAGGCTTCCCTGCTATATGATGCCCCTTCGATCTGCCATGATTTTCCCTTTCTGCACCTGCTCAGTTGTGAGCAAAAGGAAGTCATCCTCGATGAAGGGGCATTTCACCAGGGCAAAGCGGCCGTGTTGCGCCTGACCGGTCAGCGGTTGTAATGATTAATTGCTGCTGAAAGAGCAGTACATCCAGACACTTTTTTCCTGTTGACGGATATAATCACTCATCAGGGCATGGGTGCCCTCATCCCTGGCCTCATCGGATGCCTGCAGGATATCCCGTTCCAGTTCCAGTAAAACAATAAAACTTTCCAGTATGTTTTTCACTGCTTCGCGGCCATTGCTCACATTTTTATATTCCCGGATTTTTGCATTGCGCAGGTAATCGGTAAAACTATGGTCGGGGGTATGGCCCAGGGTCAGTATCCGTTCCGCCACTTCATCGATCTTCAGCTGGAGATCCGTATAGAGTTCTTCGAATTTTACATGGAGTTCAAAGAAATTTTCTCCCTTAATATTCCAGTGAAACCCGCGGGTGTTGATATACAGGACCTGGAGGTTGGAGAGCAGTACATTCAGCTTTTCACCCAGCACTTTTGCCTTGGCGGCATCCAGGCCGATCTTATTGGTTCTCATGATTCAAGATTTAAAAGCCAAATTTACCGGTTCGTACCGGCGGATCGTTTGACCTCTCTCATGTATTCACCCCGATTTTCCTGACTTTTATATATGACACTCCTGTCTTTTGATTTTGATTTTATCATACAGTAACTGCTGATTCACGGTGACTTCTGTCACCCTGGCTGTTTATAGTAATGCATTTCGTGGTCAAATCAGGGAAGAGGCTGAGGGGAATCATCCGGAACTGTGACTGAACACGCAGAAACGGCCTTACCCGGGGTGCAATTTTACATCATCATTCACACTCACTAAAAGCACTCAACATGAAACACCTTGTCATTCTCGGTGCCGGTACTGCGGGTACGATGATGGCCAATCACCTGAGCCATCACCTGAAAAGACCCGAATGGCGCATCAGCATCATCGATGAACGTACTGAACACCACTATCAACCTGGTTATCTCTTTCTTCCCTTTGATATTTACGAGCCGGAGGATATTGTAAAGTCCATCCAGGAATTCATCCCAAAAACCGTAGACCTGGTCCAGGCATCTATTGACCGGATCGTTCCGGAGGAAAATAAAGTCATGATGGCGGACGGAAGTGTCCTCGTATACGATGTCATGATCGTGGCGACCGGTGCCAAGATTGCCCCTGAAGAAACAATGGGTATGAAGGGAAGCGAGTGGCACAAGTCCGTTTTTGATTTTTACACCTTTGAAGGTGCCTTGAATCTCCGGAATAAATTAAGGGACTGGCCCGGCGGCAAACTGGTGGTGCATATCACTGAAATGCCGATTAAATGCCCGGTGGCCCCGCTGGAATTTGCCTTCCTGGCCGATTCTTTTTTCAAAAACAAGCACATGCGGGATAAAGTGGAGATCACTTATGTAACCCCGCTGAGTGGTGCTTTTACCAAGCCAAAAGCCACCGCTACACTCGAGCACCTCCTGGAAGAAAAGCATATTAATATCGAAAGCGATTTTGCGATCGAGCAGGTAGATAATGAAAACAGGAAAATCATTGATTATGGTGGTCGTGAAATACCGTTTGATATCCTGGTGACCGTGCCTACCAATAAAGGAGATGCAGTAATGGAACGCTCCGGAATGGGCGATGACCTGAACTATGTACCCACCCATAAAGCGACCTTACAATCCAAGGCGTACAAAAACGTATTTGTGCTGGGTGATGCCAGCAATATCCCGGCTTCCAAGGCCGGATCTGTGGCCCACTTTGAAGCCGAAATCCTGACCGAAAACATATTACGCTATGTTAAAGGCGAACCCCTGAAAGAGGAGTTTGACGGGCATGCCAACTGCTTTATTGAAACCGGTGGCGGCAAAGCCCTCCTGATCGACTTTAACTATACCCATGAACCGGTGGAAGGTACATTCCCCTTCGCGGGACTTGGACCACTTCGCCTGCTGAAAGAAAGCCGCATGAACCATATGGGGAAACTGGCTTTCCGCTGGGTATACTGGCATATGCTGCTGAAGGGAACTCATATTCCCTTTGTATCCGCCACGATGAGCGAGTCTGGGAAAAAATATGAAAAAGAAGAAACTGTACATTAATCATTCACTCAACTTAAAATTTGTATTATGGAAAAAGTAATTGCAGGTAAAACCATTCACGTAAATGAAGAAGGGTTTATGACTGATTTTAAAGAATGGGACAATACCATCGGAGAAGCCCTGGCTGCTGAAAATGAAATCAGCCTCAGCCCCCGTCACTGGGAAGTTCTGGGTTATTTACAGACAGAATTTAAAAACGAAGTTCCCCTGAGTATCCGTAAGATCGGTAAAAGCGGCGTGGTGGATATCAAGGAATTCTACCAGTTATTCCCCAAAGCCCCGCTTAAAACCGCCACTAAAATAGCCGGCATACCCAAACCAGCCAGCTGTATTTAATCAACATTTAAAACTCAAGTTATGAGCGAGAATAAAGGCGAAATCAAAAAGATGATGATCATCTTATCCAAAGCCACCCTCGAGAATGTATATGCCGCGTTTGTACTGGCCAATGGCGCCCGTATGGAAGGAATTGAATCAGAAATATTCTTTACCTTCTTTGGACTGGAAGCAGTTCATAAAAAGAAAAATGCAAATCTGCATATAGCCACCGTGGGCAACCCCGCGATGCATATACCCACCATGGTGGGCGGATTACCTGGTATGGAAGCCCTGGCCACTACCATGATGAAAAAGGAAATGGCCAAGATCGATATGCCTGAAGTGCCCGAGTTCCTGGAAATACTTTCCGATTCCGGCGTGCGCATGTGGGCCTGCAAACTGGCCATGGATATGTTCCACTATAAAAAAGAAGACCTCTTTGAAGGAATTGAAGAAGTGATCACCGTAGGCGACTTCTATAAGAAAAGTGAAGGTGAGGGCGTACATATGCTCTTCATCTGATACACCAACTCTGTTGAGATAAAGAGTGAGTGTTTTATTTACAGTTCAGGCTGTACCGAAGACCGCATCAGTATCCGTTCACGGGTATGGAGCGCTTCTGGTACGGCCTTTTTTTCTTAATGAGGCAGTTTATCACGCAAGACCCCGTAACACCAGGTGCCGGCAATTGCGCTGAGCAGGGTGATCACCGTGGCCGTGGCGCCTGTGCCAATTTGGGCGAACAACGGACCCGGACAGGCACCCGTAAGCGCCCAGCCAAATCCAAAGAGTAAACCGCCAATGATATTCCCCTTGTTGAGTTTGCGTTGTACAAACTCAATCGGTTCGCCGTAGATAGTCCGGATTTTGAATTTTTTAATGATCAGGACGGAAATCACCCCCACCACCACCGCTGAACCAATCACGCCATACATGTGAAAACTCTGGAGCCGGAACATTTCCTGAATCCTGAACCAGGAAATGACCTCGGCCTTGATGAGGATGATGCCAAAGAGAATACCGCTGAACAGGTATTTGAAGTTATACCACCAGGGATGTTTCAGTTCTGATTCATTCAGGCAAACGGCATCCAGCGAACGGACTTCAAAGTCTGCATTCTGCGTGATAAATGCGTGATGTTTTATATCTTTTTCAGTAGAGGCTGACATCAGATCAGAGTTTAAGGATGAAGGGAAGTACCAGGTTGGCCACAATAAAACCACCAGCCATAAAGCAAATAGTGGCAACCAGGGAAGGAAGTTGCAGGGTGGACAGCCCCATTATGGAATGACCGCTGGTGCAGCCACCGGCATATCTAGTGCCAAAGCCTACCAGGAATCCGCCACCCACCATCAATATTAATCCCCTCGCAGTGAGTAAGGCCGGCCAGTTAAATAGTTCAGCAGGAACCAGGTTATTGTAATTGCTGACACCATAGGAAGATAATTCACTGGCCAGTTGCGGACTCACCTGTACAGGCTCCGGACTGGTCAGCCATTGGCCTGCAATAATGCCACCCAGCAATATGCCGGCTACCAGGAACAGGTTCCAGGTTTCATTTTTCCATTCATAATTAAAGAAAGGAATTTTTGAAGGAAGACAGGCTGCACAGATATGCCTGAGCGAAGAAGATATACCAAATGATTTATTCCCGATGATCAGTAATACCGGAACCATCAATCCGATCAGGGGACCGGCCACATACCAGGGCCAGGGCTGACGTATGAATTCCAACATGGTTTTTGTTTAAATGATTACAGCACCTATAATGGTTGCGAATTTAATTCATCTCTCTCTATAACAATCGTTATTATTTCATGTTTATCCAGGGGCCGAACTTATGCCGGGGAGCAGAAAAGGAATCGGCATAAGGGCCAAATGGATAATCTACTGGTTTTGTAGACATTACGGGCCAGTCATGACTGGTGTCAAATTCAGGCCGGGGCTGGCTGTTGATAAAGGCGGCAATATCCCAGGCATCCTCTTCGCTGATAATCTTTGTGCCAGGAGTTTTATCAAATGGCATATTATACCGGATAAAACGGGCCAGTTTACTGAGCTGATACATTCCTGCGCCACTGGTATAGCTGGAAGTACCCCAAAGAGGAGGATAAAGAAAAGAGATATGATCTGCATTGCGCCTGCCTTCTCCATTACTGCCATGACAACGGCTGCAGTATTTTGTAAACAACGGCTTTCCCCGGCTGCTGTCTGCGGCTCGCGGGAGCAATGCCAGTGAATGCGGTTGTGTATCACCAGGGGTGCTTTTTTCATTCAGCCATTTCAGGTAGGCCGCAATGGATGTATAGGCAAGGCTATTGCTGTCTGGTGCAGTGCCATTTAAACTGCGTTCAAAACAGTCTTTAACCCGGTTATATAAGGTAACGACTGAACCACTGCGATCGCGGTAACCCGGATAATGGGCAAATGCCTGTGTTAGTGGAATTCCATCGGGGTTTTTACCGGCATCAAGGTGACAGTTTTTGCAATCCATTCCATTGGTCATCGCTTCGGTGTCACCATTAGGCCCATACCAGTCAGCAGTAGCGGATATCAGTTTATATCCATATTCTGCTTTTCCGGGGAGCGGTGACCGGTAGGGGTGCAGCCTGGCATACCAGTAAATCAGCAAGCCTGATGCAGCAACTACCAGGGGAAGAAAAATAATCTGATATACCCGGTGGCGAGTCATACTATAAAATTACCGGGCAGGAAGATTTCGCAGAAAGAAATCCCGCACATTGCCACCCATAATTTTAAAAATATCTTCTTTACTGAACCCTTCCCGGAGCAATGCATTTACAATCAGCGGCAGCCCGGTAACATCAAAGTGCGCGGTAATGGCCCCGTCAAAATCAGAACCAAGCGCTACTTTATCCACTCCAATCTTGTCTGCCACATAACGGATACTTTTTGCCGTGGCAGCGGCATCTGTACCACAGACAGCTGTTTCCCAAAGGCCAATACCCACAAGTCCATTTCTCCGGCCGATTTCAATTAAATGGGCATCGGATAAATTACGGGTATTATTACAGACCCCTTTCACTCCGGTATGCGAAATAAGAACCGGACTTTGAGTCAATGCAAAAATATCATCAATGGTTTTGGGAGAAGCATGGGCCAGGTCGATCAGCATATGCAGGCTGTCCATCTGCCTGACCAGTTGTTTCCCTTTCTCTGTCAGTCCTTCTTTTTTCATCCCATGCGCTGAACCGGCCCAGGCATTGTCAAAAAAATGGGTAAGCCCGATATAGCGTACTCCAGCTTTATAAAATTCCTGCAGGTTGCTGAGTTCATCATTGAGGCAATGGGCCCCTTCAATCCCAAGCATACCGGCGGTGAGCCGGGGGTTGGCTTTACGGTCTTCAATATATTTTGCCAGGTCTGACTGGTTCTGGATGACGCGGAAAACGCCATCTGATTTTTTGGCGGTGTTGAAAAGTTCACTACACTGATGCAGGGCTCTTGATTTTACATTAAACCAGTCTTTCGGGTTCCGAAGCTGAGCAAAACTCAGCAGGGCAATATTGTCCGTTTTATCATCATTCTGCTCAATGTTCATGTTTTTAGGGGTCTTGCTCACAATGGTAAATACCTGGAACGCCATATTGGCTTTTTGCATTCTCGGTATATCCACATGCCCGTAACGGTGTTCTTTCAGGTTATCCCGGTCCCAGAGCAGGGCATCACAATGCAGGTCGGCAATAAAGGGAATGGAATCATACCAGCTGACTTTGGCAGGCGGGTTTTTATATACATCAAGCGAGACTTTGTTTTTCTGCTTGTCAATAATTCCGGGGGCGAAAATAAAGAAGGCGATAAGAGCGAGGGTCAGTAGAACCAAGAAGTATTTAATAAACTTACGGAACATCGGTTTTTTATGAAAGATAGGGAAAAAGTCAGTAGCCTGCCTAACGGACAGGCAGGTTAGTGGTTTGTAGTTAGTCTGCTTTAATGTGGATGCTTTTCACATTTCAGATTGTACCTGGTTAGGGATATTTCCTGGAATAAGTTTTTTGACTTTTTAATTTTGACTTTTGACTTGAAAAGTCAGCTCCAAAAAAAAAGGTGGTTTTGCAAAACCACCTTTTTGATCAGATCTTATTTCTCAGGCTTGTCCAGGGACCGCCATTGTAAACTTCAATACCGGCGGCCTTGAGTAAGTTTTTGGCCATTCCGCTTCGTCCGCCGCTGAGGCAAACGGTGATCACCGGCTTATTCAGTTTTTTGAGGTCATTGATTTTGCCGCGCAGGCTGTCCAGCGGGTAGTTCCTGGATCCGTTTATATGACCGCTTTTGTATTCCGACTGGCTCCGGACATCCACGATGATCGCCCCTTTACTCATCAGGCCTTTATAATCCACCGGGGTGCCACCGAAAAGTTTTTGAAGAAATCCTAACATGTGCTTGTGTTTATATTAGTTAAATAAAAATTGCATATCGCTGATACCACCGCCATTATAAACATTGGTTATCCCGTTTTGCTGTAAAATGCCAAGGGCCATTCCACTTCTTGCACCGCTGCGGCAATAGACCACCACGGGTTTCCTGAAGTTTTTGAATTCATCCGTTTTGTAAGGGATCTGGTCTACAGGAATATTAATCGCATTGGGAATATGCTCCTGCGCGAATTCCATAGGGCTGCGAACATCCACAATTACCGTATCCGGATTTTTTACCAGTTCTTTTAATGTTGCCATTGAAGTTGTTTTTTATTTTTTTTATTTTGTTTTATCAGAGTAAGGTGGTCGGACATACATAATCCGTTAACCGGAAAAGGCCGCTTTCTTTCAGAGCCTTGAATCCCCCTTTCACATCCACCAGTTTATCATATCCCCTGGCACGAAGAATAGAATTAAAGATCATAGAGCGGTAACCTCCAGCACAATGCACATAGGCGGTTTTGCTTTTGTCGATCATCGTCATACTCTCGTTGATGAAATCCAGCGGGGCGTTAACAGCTTCTTCCAGGTGCTCACTTCCGTATTCGCTTTTTTTCCGGACATCCAGTATGGTCGTTTTTTCGTGATACATCCGGCGGGCCAGTTCAGCAGCGTCAATGGATTCAATGCGATCCGTTTCTTTGCCGGCTGCTTTCCAGGAAGTAAAGCCTCCTTTCAGGTAACCGATGGTATAATCATATCCCACGCGGGCCAAGCGGGTAATCACTTCTTCTTCGCGGCCTTCATCCGTCACCAGCAGGATCTGCTGTTTGATATCGGGGATCATGGCACCCACCCAGGGGGCAAACTGTCCATCGATCCCAATATTGATGGAATTGGGTATAAATCCAGCAGCAAATACCTGGGGATCACGGGTGTCAAGGATGAGTGCATTAGTTTCAGTGGCAGCCGCTTCAAATCCATTTGGACTCAGGGCCTGCTGACCTCTTTTTAGTACCTCATCAATACTTTCATAGCCCTGTATGTTCAGCATTACATTCAACGGGAAATAAGCAGGGGGAGCCACGAGGCCGGTTGTAACTTCTTTTATAAATTCCTCCTTTGTCATATCTGCCCGTAATGCATAATTGGTCGCTTTCTGATGCCCGAGTGTATCGGTTGTTTCCTTGCTCATGTTTTTACCACAGGCGCTGCCGGCGCCATGGGCCGGGTACACAATCACGTCATCGGGAAGGAGCATTATCTTATTCCGGAGTGAATCAAATAAATGGCCGGCGAGTTTGTCCTGCGTAAGTTCGGTCACTATTTTCTGTGCCAGGTCCGGGCGTCCTACATCCCCGATAAACAATGTATCACCGGAGAAGAGGCCAACTGGTTTCCCATTTTCATCTTTTAATAAGTAGCTGGTACTTTCCATGGTATGACCCGGTGTATGAATGGCGGTTATCGTGACAGCGCCGATCTTGAATACTTCCCCGTCTGTCGCGATATGTGCGGCAAAAGCGGGTTTAGCCAACGGGCCAAAAACGATTGGGGCACCGGTTTTTTCAGAGAGATCAATATGACCACTCACAAAATCAGCATGGAAATGGGTTTCAAAAACGTATTTAATTTTTGCCTGGTTGTTATCTGCTTTCCTGATATAGGGAGCCACTTCACGCAGCGGATCAATCACCGCCGCCTCGCCATTACTCTCTATATAGTAAGCGCCCTGTGCAAGGCAGCCTGTATATATCTGTTCTACTTTCATCGGTTATTGTTTTGATGCGGATACAAAAATCGCCGGAACCCGGCAGTAATACAGTGACATCAATCACAGTGCCCCGGTTGAGCTAGCTGTTGAAGAAAAGCTCCCTGACAATCACAAAAACACCCATGACAAGGATGAACCAGCCGAAGCCTTTTTTAAGCGAAGCGGGACTGATTTTTTCAGAAAAGCGGCTGCCGATAAAAAGTCCTGCAGCAGCCAGTATTGTGAAAGAAAGTAACAGGAACCAGTTATAGGTGAAATGATTCAGCGTGAATAAAAATCCAAAAAGGGAATTGATGGCAATAATAAGGAGGGAAGTGCCAACTGCTGTTTTCATATCAAGTCCGAGGAATAAAACAAGTGTGGGAATGATCAGGAAGCCGCCGCCTGCACCCAGCAAACCGGTAACCACACCAATCAGGAGCCCGAATATCATTAAAGGGAATACCCGTGCGCTTCCTTCTTTTGCTTTCATCCTTTTTTTGCTCTCTTTGTTGCGGATCATTGACCAGGAGGCGAGCAGCATGAGTACGGCAAAAACAAGCATCAGTAACATGTTCTTTGTTACAGTGAAAGAGCCTGTTTCAATTATAATATCCGGAATGGCCGGGAGCAGGTTATGTCTTGTGATAAAAATGGAAAGCACGGAAGGGAATCCGAATTCGGTTACCGCCCTGTAGTCCAGCAAATTTTTAGTATAGGCCCTGATGCCGCCAATCAGGCTGGTAAAACCAACAATGAACAGGGAACTGGTGGTGGCGAGTAACGGATCCACACCCATCAGGTAAACCAGTACGGGCACGGTAAGGATGGAGCCCCCGCTGCCCACCAACCCGAGAGAAATGCCAATTAATATGGCTGCTATGTATCCTATGATCTCCATGAAATATGTTACAAGATTAACAGAAACCTTTGTTCCCGGGTGTGACAGAAATCACGGCTTACTCCAGGGTCAGTTCTATCATATTCCGGTGCAATTTAACCAGGCCGCGCTGCTCCATTTTTTTGAGCAGCCGGGAGATCACTTCCCTGGAACTGTTGAGGTCATCAGCAATCTGCTGATGTGAAATGTCCAGGTTTTTCTTTCCTGTTTGTTCCCTGTAGCGTTTCAGGTAAAATTCAAGCCTTTCATCCATATTCCGGAAGGCAATATTATCAACCACTGATAAAAGTTCATCAAAGCGTGACCGGTAAGTCTGGATGACAAACTGGTACCAGCTTTTATACTGGTTCATCATATCGTCCATCAGGTGTACCGGGATCATAAGTACTTCTGAATCTTCTTCTGCCACCGCCTGGATTTCGCTGGTCTCTGATTGAAAGGCACAAATCATGGAAACGGCACAAGCCTGGCCGGGTTGCAGGTAATACATAAGAAATTCCCCCCCGTCCTGGTTTTCCCGGTAGATCTTGATCCTTCCTTCGAGAAGCAGAACGGTTGATTTAATATACTGGCCGGTCCGCATGATAATATCACCGGCATTAAAACTTCTTTGTACGGCTTCTTTTTCGATCAGGTCGGTAAGGCCGGTTTCAAATTGAGGGAATTGCTCTTTCCAGTTCATAATACAAAGTTAGGCTTCTAATATCTTTTCCATCTTCATACTCCGGCTGCCCTTGACCAACAGATGGGTATTGGTGAAATGTTGCGCTGTATACCATTGTTTCGCTTCAAGGGAGCCCGCAAATGACCGGTAAGGATGGCTGAGTTTCAGGAAATCACCACCCACCAGTACCACTTCTTTCCAGCGGTATTTTCCTATCAGGTCCACAATGGCCTGGTGTTCTTCCAGGCTTTCTGCACCCAGTTCAGCCATAGCACCCAGCATCAGTACTTTATCAGCAGCCTGCAAACGGGCAAAATTCTCTATAGCCAGTTTCATACTGCTGGGGTTGGCATTATAAGCGTCCAGTATAATCTGGTTACTGCCATCCTGCAAAAGTTGTGAACGGCTGTTGGAAGGCTGGTAGTTTTCGATGGCGTTACGGATTTCTTCATCCGGTACGGAAAAGTATTTGCCAATGGCCACAGCCAGCAACACATTGGGCAGGTTATAATCCCCGACCAATTGGGTTTTGATTAAACCGGTAGTAGCCCCCCTGTCAATACTGACTTCCAGGAAAGGCTCACTTTTTACCGTATAACCTTCTATACTGGCATCAGTAGTGCCATAAGTAATGATATGGGTGAGGCCCTGGCTCATGTCGCGCAGGTAATCATAATCCCACATCACGAAAGCAGTGCCATCATGATCCCGCAGCCAGTCATACAGTTCTCCTTTCCCTTTACGTACCCCTTCCACTCCGCCAAATCCTTCCAGGTGGGCCTTGCCACAATTGGTGATCACACCATAATCAGGCATGGCATATTCACAGTAACCGGCGATCTCCCGGAGATGATTGGCTCCCATTTCAATCACCACGATCTCGGCGTCTTTTTTTACTTTCAACAGGGTGAGGGGGATGCCAATGTGATTGTTAAGATTGCCTTCCGTTGTATAGGTTTTGTATTTACGGGTCAATACCACATGTACCAGTTCCTTGGTGGTGGTTTTGCCGTTGCTTCCGGTAATCGCGATAAAAGGAATGGTGAATTGCTGCCGGTGGTGTCTGGCCAGTTCCTGTAACGCTTTCAACGTATCCTCAACCAGGTAGGTCTTTCCTTCAATCATATACCTGTTATCATCGATCACGGCACAGGCCGCCCCGGCATCAATGGCCTGCTGCGCAAATTTGTTTCCGTTGAAATTATCTCCCTTTAATGCAAAGAAGAGATCACCGGGTTGTAGCTTACGTGTATCCGTTTGTACGGAGGGGTTGCGCAGGTAGAGTTCGTAGAGAGGCAGGATGTTCATGGTGCAAAGGTAGGTTGACGGGTTGAAAGGTTGACAAGTTGAAAGGTTGACAAGTTGACAAGGACCTCCTGAGAAAACTACCTTAATAACCTGCCAAAAACAGAAAACCCTCCTTGATAAGAGGAGGGCTTTCTTAGTAGCTTATAAAAATTATCTCTTTTGTCTTCTTGATTTGAAGTACTGACCGGTTTTGCGTTTGTTACCTTCAGGACTTCCCATACGGTTCATGGCGCAACGGAAACCGAGGGTACTGAGGGCCTGGTCTTCTTCCAGGTGACGGCGGCTGCCCGGTGTTAACCAGTAAGCGCGGTCATTCCAGCTGCCACCTTTGTACACTTTTGATTTTTCGGGGTGTACCAGTGTGGTATTACCATAACCATAAGAAGCCTGTGATAAAGAGTCACCATCGAGGTAATCAATAACATTACCACGCTGGTAGTTACGGCGGTTCTTGCTTTCCTCATCAGTTACATTCACCATTTTCACACGACCCAGGCTGTCTTTTTCATACCGGGTGGCGGGATCCATAGTGGTGGCATCAGCCACATATAATTTCTTGTATTCGTTACCACGGAACGGAGCCGGCTGGTCATCGAAATCAAGTGAAGAAAGCGGACGATAGGTATCTTCCACCCACTCACTTACGTTACCGGCCATATTATATACACCGAAACCGTTGGGGAAGAAAGATTGTACAGGAGCGGTGTAGAAAGCGCGGTCATTCAGACCACCGGCCACACCCGCATTATCACCTGAACCTCTTTTGAAGTTAGCCAGGAAAGTACCCTGCCAGCTGCCACGACGGGTATCGCGGAGACCGTTCACATTCTGTGACCAGGGGTAAACCTGTTTGTTGGACTGTAACTCTTCCCCTCTCTTACCTTCTTTCAGGCTCGGGCGGGGGTTTTGGTTGATCAGGCCATAAGCGGCATATTCCCACTCAGCTTCAAAAGGCAGACGGTAATCAGGCTGCATTACTCCGGACTCCATGGTTGGAGCCATCGGGGGCTGGCCTTTTTTAGACTGCATTGCTTTGCCGGGAGGCGCTGTATACAAACCTAAGAGGTAGGATTTAGTGGTAAAGTTGTTATCACCCTGCTGGGCACCGGGTTTCAGGTTGGCTTTATTGATATAGCCTTTCTGAACCAGGGTTCCTTCATTCACCCGGTCACTTCTCCAGAGACAGAAATCTTTGGCCTGTCTCCAGGTAACTCCAACTACGGGATAGTCGTTGAAACCGGGGTGACGGAAGTAAAATTCCACCATGGGTTCATTATAACTGAGCTCACTTCTCCAAACCAGGGTATCCGGTAAGGCACCTTCCAGGATCTTGGAGTTGGCGGGATCAGTGGGGTCAAATACTCGGGTTAACCAGTGCAGGTACTCGCGGTAGTGAATATTGGCCACCTCGGTACGGTCAATATAGAATGAAGGCACAGATACACGACGGGGAATATTATTCCAGTCGCCCATAACGTCTTCTTCTGTCTGACCCATTGTGAAGGTACCACCTTCAACAAACACGAGGCCGGGGCCGAGGCCCTGCTCTTTGGCTTTAGATACCTGGAAACCGCCCTGGTTCTTATCATTGTAATTCCAGCCGGTTACATCAGATTTGTCGTTCTTCTTTTTGCCAAAAAGGCCTTTTCCTTTACAGGATGCCAGCAGCACCACACAGGATAGTAGGATTGTTAAGTTTCTCATTGTTTTTTGCATAAACCTATGAATTGGAATAAATTTAACGCCGTACGGGGTAAAATATTGCACCTTGGGATATTTTTACCTCCCGGAAGACGAATAATTGCGAATATATAGACTTTAAGTAAGACCGGTTACGCAGAAATACCTTTTTTTAAACGGGAAAATCCCATCAAACCAATGGGTTAGCACATGCAGCAGATACGGGGTTTTGTTTTGACTGGGATACTCTGGATGGCTCCTTTCTGGGGCCTGACCCAGCGTGTTTATGCCCCCCATTCGGTCCTGGTTTCCGGCAACTGGTATAAGATAACAGTTCGTGAAGCCGGTATCTATAAAATCGACCTTTCCCTCCTGGGTGCCCTTGGCATTAATACCAGCGGACTCGCCTCGGCCTCTTTCCGTCTTTTCGGACACCCGATGGCCATGTTGTCCGAAGCCAATAACGGGGAATACCGGGATGATCTCACTGAAATAGCCGTGCAGGTGGTGGACGGGGGCGATGGGGTTATAAACGGGTCAGATTATATTCTGTTTTATTCCCCTGGCCCGGATGAGTGGGTCAAAGATTCGCTGAACCAGTCTTTTTCCCATAAAAAAAACCTGTATACCGGTTCTTCCGGTTATTATATCACTATCGGGGGTAATGGTAAAAGAGTTCAGGCTTCACCCCTTATTACAAACCCGGTACAGACTGTCACCCATTTTAATGACCGGGTGTTTCATGAACTGGATACCATTAACCTGCTGGCCGGAGGTAAGGAATGGTTTGGAGAAGAATTTACCAATGCCCCTGGTAAAACCCTGGTCCGCTCTTTCCCTGTCGCCATTCCTGGTTACCAGGCCGGGGCGCTGTTAACCCTTCGAAGTAATGTGGTGGCCCGTTCAGTGGGAGCTGCCAGCCGGTTTGATATCCGGATCGATAACCAGCCAGTGGCCCAGTTGCAGGTCAATCCGGTAACCGGAGGGTTGTACGACCCTTATGTGCAGCAGGGTACGGTGTCGGCTACGGTGATTAATAATAATGCGGCACCAGTCATTAACTATAGCTATACACCGGGCAGTTTTAATGCCCAGGGCTGGCTCAACTGGTTTGAACTATTCAGCCGACGGGCTATATCATTAAATGGAGTCAGCCAGTTATTATTCCGTGACTGGTCCAGTGTAAATAATACCCCGGCTGCCTTTGTGGTCAGCCAGGCACAGGCTGGCACCCAGGTCTGGGATGTCACTGATCCGGCGAACCCGCATCAAATGCAGGGGCAATTAACCGGAACGGATTTCCGCTATGTGAATACCTGCGAACGACTGAGGGAGTATGCCGCTTTTTCAACCAGTGGTTTATTGCAACCTGTGGCAGGAGGTAAGATCAGCAACCAGGACCTGCATGCCACCGCACCGGCCGATTTGCTCATCATTGCGCATAGTAGTTTACTCCTCCAGGCGCAACGGGTTGCGGATTTTCACCGGCAACAGCAAAACCTTCGGTCAATTGTAGTGACAACAGAACAGGTATATAATGAATTTGCAGGTGGAAGACCGGATCCGGTGGCCCTCCGGGATTTTGTAAAAATGTATTTTGATAAATATGGAACATCCCCGACAGATAAACCCCGTTACCTGTTACTGTTTGGCGATGCTTCCTTTGATTACCGCGACCGGATTAATAATAATACCAACCTGGTCCCTGCCTGGCAGAGTTCACAGTCATTGGATCCATTATCCAGTTATGCATCGGATGACTTCTTTGGTTTCCTGGATAACCAGGATGATATTAATTCGGGAACGGTTATCAATTTACTCGATATAGGGATTGGTCGTATACCGGCAAAAAATGCAACAGAAGCGGGCAGGTATGTCGATAAACTGCTGGCCTATTATAGTACTGAGAGCTTTGGTCCCTGGCGCAATATGATGACTTTTATCGCGGATGATGAGGACGGGAACCTGCATTTCCAGGATGCTGAACTGATAACCGCCACGGCGGCAGCCACCGCCCCGGTATTTAACCAGCAAAAAATTTACCTCGATGCCTACCAGCAGGAAAGCGGGGCAGGAGGAAGCCGTTATCCGGAAGTCAACCAGGCCCTCACGAACCAGGTGCTCAATGGCACACTGATCCTGAATTATAATGGCCATGGCGGATCAAACAGGCTGGCCGAAGAAACGATCCTGGACCAGTCTGTTATTAACAGCTGGAACAATAAGAACCGGCTGCCCTTATTTATCACGGCCACCTGTGATTTTGCCCCGTTTGATAATCCGGTGATACACTCTATCGGGGAGGATCTGCTGCTGAGACCCCTGACCGGTGCCATTGCCCTGATGACCACCACCCGCCCGGTATTTGCATTCAGCAACCGGGTGATGAATAATAACTATATCCGCTTTGCCCTGCAGGCGGGACCCGATGGTAAATACCCCTCACTGGGAGATGCTGTCCGGGATGCCAAGAATTATACTTACCAGAATCTGGCGGATATTGCCAATAACCGCAAGTTTACACTGCTGGGTGATCCGGCTATGACACTGGCCTTCCCGTTGCTGAAAGTAAAGCCCACCTTCATCAATACGATCCCGGTAACGCAGGCGGATACACTGAGCGCGGCGGAAACAGTAAACATTGACGGGGAAGTGACCGATGCCCAGGGGGTGTTGCTGAATGGATTTAACGGTTATGTATACCCGGTTATTTATGATAAAGCACAAACCGTCAGCACGCGGGGGAATGATCCGGGTAGTCAGCCGGCTCCATTCCAGGTACAACAGAACAGTTTGTTCCGGGGTAAATTCACCGTCACCAACGGCCGTTTCAGGATCAGTTTTAAGGTGCCAAAGGATATTAATGTGCAGTATGGCAACGGGAGGCTCAGCCTGTATGCGGAGGATGGAATACGCGACGGACAGGGGCTCTTCTCCAATTTTTTTATCGGGGGGGCAGGCAACGGGGGTACAACCGACAAAGAAGGTCCGGTGATAAAGGCCTGGATGAATGACGAACGTTTTGCCAACGGGGGGCTGACCAATCAGCAGCCTGTACTATTAATAAAGCTGACAGACTCCTCTGGTATCAATACCACCGGACTGGGGATCGGGCATGATATTGTGGCCACCCTGGATGGGGACAATAACCGGTATTTTATATTAAATGATTTTTACCAGGCAGATGCGGACAGTTATCAGGAGGGTCAGGTCCGCTTTCAGTTGCCCGAAATGGAACCGGGGCCTCATTCACTCAGGATCAAGGCCTGGGATGTCATGAACAATTCCGGCGAAATAACCCTTGACTTTGTGGTGGGCGATGACGGGGAACTGGAGATCAGTCACGTGCTGAACTATCCCAATCCGTTTACCACCCAGACCAGTTTCTGGTTTGAGCACAACAAACCCGGGCAGTCCCTGCAGGTTCAGTTACAGGTAATGACCATTACCGGAAGGGTCATCCGGTCCATTACCAACACGGTGCTTCCGGAGGGTAACCGGGTGACGGAAATCAGTTGGGATGGCAGGGATGAATTTGGAAACCGGCCAGGCCGGGGTGTATACTTATATAAACTACGGATAATCAGCCCCGGAAGAAAAGTGCGGGAGGTCCTGGGGAAACTGGTGATGTTATAATTTTCAATAATATAACCATCCGGTTTAATGGCTGGTAACCAGTTAGTAGTCAATTTTCCAGATTCTTAAAAAATTAACAATAAAATCGGAAATCAGTCGTTTTTTTGAAGAAATTCACTCTTTACCAGGCACCAGCATAACTGCGAACGCATTGAGAACCACCTGAAATGGTATTTTTTTTGATTCAGATAATTTCTCTATTTTAGTTTTGTATTTATGCAAATGCCCTATATTTACACCATTATTAAAAATTTTCTAATGAGACCAACTGCTTTAAAACTAACTGCCGGACTACTGCTTTTCTGTGGGTTATCATCTACTGTAAAAGCCCAGACTGCCCCTTCAATTAACGTAGTTACAACCGCTGTACCATTTCTCCGTATTTCACCTGATGCCCGTTCAGGCGGTATGGGTGATATGGGTGTTGCCACTTCTCCCGATGCATATTCAGGTTTGTGGAACATTGGTAAAGTAGCTTTTAATCAATCTAAAGGTGGAATAGGTGCTACTTATACTCCCTGGTTGAAAGACATTGTAAACGATGTTTACCTGGCTTCTGTAGCCGGTTACTACAAAATGGATGAAAATTCTGCTTTCTCAGGTGCTGTACGTTATTTCAGCCTCGGAGATATCACATTCACCAACATTTCCGGTCAGGATATTAAAACCTTCCGTCCCCGTGAGTTTGGTGTTGACCTGGGATATTCCCGTAAACTGACTGACAAAAGCGGTGTAGGTGTAACATTAAAATTCATCAACTCCAACCTGGCTGGTGGTTATACGAATGGTAGTACTTCATATAAATCTGCAAACGCTGTAGCAGCTGACCTGGCTTATTACCATGATGGTAAAAAAGCGGGTAGCGGACTGGCCTGGGGTGCTGTATTATCCAACCTCGGAACCAAGGTTTCTTACTCAGATAATGCCGATGCAAAAGATTTTATCCCTGCCAACCTCGGTCTGGGTCTGAATTATACCAAAAAGATGAATGATAACAATTCACTGTCTTTTGGTCTTGAAGCGAACAAACTGCTGGTTCCCACACCTCCCGGTGCTGATGCTACTCCTCAGGAAATTGCTGACTACAGAAGCAAAAGTGTAATCGGTGGATGGTTCAGTTCATTTGGTGATGCCCCCGGTGGTTTCGCTGAAGAAATGAAAGAATTCCAGATTTCTGCTGGTGCTGAATACTGGTACAATAACCAGTTTGCCCTGCGTGCCGGTTATTTCTACGAAAACAAAACCAAAGGTGACCGTCGTTTCTTCACCACTGGTCTTGGTCTGAAATACAATGTATTTGGTTTCAACTTTGCCTACCTGATCCCTGCTGGTAGTGGTGTAAGCCGCAACCCGCTGTCCAACACACTGCGTTTCTCAGTGCTGTTTGACCTGGATGGAGCTAAGAAATAATGTTTGTTGGTCCTAAGACTAACAAAAGACTATACTGAACAGAGTCCTGGCTTTATTGCCGGGACTCTGTTGTTTTAAGGATGACTCATGAAAAGATCAGTATGTTGTTGGTCTTATGACCAACAACATACGATATTTGTAAAAAAGCAACTATGTCTTATCGCATTGGCTCCGGTGTTGACTTCCACCAGCTGGCAGAAGGCCGTGAACTCTGGATCGGGGGAGTTAAAATCCCACACCATAAAGGATCTCTCGGGCACAGTGATGCGGATGTGTTATTGCATGCGATCTGCGACGCATTGCTGGGTGCCCTGAGCCTGGGAGATATCGGCCTTCACTTCCCCAATACCGATCCGGCCTATAAGAATATTGACAGTAAGATACTCCTGCAGAAAAGCTTTGAGCTGATCCGCAGCCGGGGTTACCATGTGGTGAATGCAGACAGTACCCTCTGCCTTGAAGCCCCGAAAATCAAACCCTGGGTGTCACAGATGCAGGAAGTGATCGCGCATATCCTGCAGGTTCAGATTGAAGATGTTTCAGTGAAAGCCACTACCACTGAGAAAATGGGATTTGCGGGAAGAGAAGAAGGATTAATGGCTTATGCCACCGTACTGCTGAAGAAGGATCAATAGCGTATCCGGAATTCCCTCAACAGATACTTATCTTTGCCGAATGCCAATACTGGACATCAAAATTATCAACCAGTCAACGAATCCTTTACCGGCTTATGCCACATCCGGTTCATCCGGAATGGATATAAGGGCCCACCTGGAAGCCCCTTTGATGCTGCGCCCGATGGAACGAACCCTGGTTCCCACCGGCCTGTTCATTGAACTTCCGGCAGGTTTTGAAGCACAGGTACGTCCAAGAAGCGGGCTGGCCCTCAAACAGGGAATCACCTGTCTGAATACACCCGGCACCATTGATGCGGACTACCGCGGAGAAATTAAGATTATTTTAATCAACCTTTCCGCTGAAGCACAGGTCATTCAATCGGGTGACCGGATTGCCCAGCTGGTGATCCAGTCGGTGGAGCAATGTAACTGGATACCTTCAGAAACACTTGAAAGTACAGACCGGAACGCCGGCGGTTTTGGCCATACCGGGAAACAATAAAGCTTTTTCAATGATCAGAAATATTTTTGTCTTAGCCCTGTCCGCCGTGTTGATCACCTCCTGCAGGAGCACTAAAAAAATTCAGTCAGCTATTGCCAAAAAGGATACGACGACAACAATCATTGCACCCACCACTGATAACGGGCATGCGGATTCCCTGGCACTGATCAAAGAGTATTACAGTGCTATGGTAAACAACAGGATCAGTTTTACCACTTTCTCCGGCAAACTGGATGTGGATTATGAGGAAACCGGCGGGAAAAAATTAAACCTGAATGCGGAGTTGCGGATGTACAAAGACAGTGTGATCTGGGTGCGGATCACCGCGATACTGGGGATTGAAGGACTGAGAGCCTATATCACTAAAGATTCTGTGAAGATCCTGAACCGGCAGGATAAAGTTTATATTGCCCGCAGTGTGGCCTATCTCCGGGAAATAGCGGCCCTTCCCCTGGACCTGTCCACCCTCCAGGAATTACTGGTCGGCAACCCGGTGTTTATTACCTCTGATATCTCCTCTTACAGCAAATCGCCCGGGAATGTATCCCTGCACGGGGCCAATAATCTCTTTAAAACGCTGATTACACTGGGGGAAATGGATAAACAGCTGTACAGCGCCAAACTGGATGACCTGGATGATACCCGCAACCGGACCAGTTACCTCACCTGGAGTGATTATGAAAATAAAAAGGGATTTCCCTTTGCCCAGAAGCGGTCCATTACCGTGGCCGAGAAGAAAACACTGGAGATCAAACTGAATTATAAACAGTACGAGTTTAATGAAACGTTAAGTTTCCCTTTTTCCGTGCCTAAAAACTATAAAGCAGAATAAGGGAAATACTATTTTTAAAATAACACCGTTTTTCTTAACTGATTCCGACCCTGTTTTTTTTAACCTCAATCCAATTAAACATGAGAAAAAAAATCCTGCTGTCCTTTTTCCTGATCGGATTTATTACGGTTGGCTATACCCAGCCCCAGGATAAAGCACAGCTTGAAAAGGAAAGACAGGAGATTCAGAAGGAACTGCAGGAGATGCAGGGTATGTACAACAAGTTAAAAGGCCAGACCAAACAATCGGTAGGGCAGCTGAATATCCTGGTCCGCCAGATCAATCTCCAGGAACAGTATATCAGTTCGATCAATAAAGAGCTCCGCAATATTGATGATGATATTTACCTGAGCGAACTCGAAATTTACCGCCTCAATAAACAACTGGATACCCTCAAATCCCAGTACGCAAAATCAATTGTGTACTCGTATAAGAACAGGAGTAACTACGACTACGTCAATTTCATTTTCTCCGCCAGCAGCTTCAATGATGCCATCAAGCGGATCGCTTACCTGAAAAGTTATCGTTCTTACCGCGAAAAGCAGGTATCCACCATTCATGAAACCCAGCAGTTGATTGCCCAACGGAAAAAGCAGCAACTAGCACGAAAAGACCAGAAAAGTGTTGCCCTGCAGTCACAAACCAAACAGGTACAGGAACTGGCCATACAGAAAAAAGAAAAAGATGCCGTGGTGGCCCAGTTAAAATCCAAAGAGAAGGATTTGCAAAAACAGATCGCTGATAAGAAGAACAGGGATGCCAAACTGAAAAATGCCATTTTCGCGATCATTGAACGGGAAAGGGTTAAAGCCATTGAAGAAGAGAAAAAACGGCTGGCCGCTATTAAAGCGGAAAAGGATAAGAACCCGGTGGTTGATCCGAAAACAAAGCCGGCTGATCCGGCTGGTACCAAGCCTGGCACAAACCCGGCAGTAACTAAAACCAATGAAAAGGCGCCTCCTGCTGTGAAAACCTATGTGCCGCTGAATGCAAATGAAACAGCGCTCGCGGCAAATTTTAAACTGAATTTTGGCAAACTCCCCTGGCCCGTTGACAACGGGGTGGTGTGCAGTAATTTCGGTACCAATAAAATTGAAGGCACCCTGCTGACTGAAGATAATCCCGGTCTTACCATCTGCACCCCCAGTGCCGGTGTGGCGGTAAAATCAATCTTTGACGGGGAAGTGCTCAGTGTGTTCAATATGGGGGATGGAATGGCCGTGATGATCAAACATGGTAACTACTATACGATTTACAGCAATCTTTCTTCCACAAGCATTACCAAGGGGGCCACAGTTAAAACCGGTCAGCAGATCGGCAAAGCCGGAAGCGATGAGAATGGGGGTGGTGGAAAAGTAGACCTGATCCTCATGCAGGATAAAAAGAATATTAATCCACGCCCCTGGCTGCGGCGTTGATCAACTGAATGCATAAAATAAAAAATCCCGGGACTCCCGGGATTTTTTATTTATAAAAACCGTTCGTATAATTTTTCGTACTGGGGAATGATATGATGGATATCAAATTTCTGCGCATGGGCACTGGCTCTTTTCTTGAACTCCTGCAAAGTGCTGTCATCTTTTAAAATGGAAAGCGCCTGTTCGGTCATGGAGACCACATCCCCGACATCGCTCAGGTAACCGGTTACTCCAGGGATATTGATCTCGCCCAGGCCCCCGGCATTGGAGGATACTACCGGTACCCCTGCCGCCATGGCTTCAAGAGCGGCCAGTCCAAAACTTTCATACTCGGAAGTCAGGAGAAAAAGATCTGCAATGGCAAGGATATCTTCCATCTGTTCCTGCTTACCCACAAAGCGGATCTCATCACAAACCCCCAGTTCACGGCTCAGGTCTTCCGCGGTATTCCGCTCGGGACCGTCTCCTACAAAAAGTAATTTGGAGGGAATTTTTTTATTGACTTCCGCGAAAATCTTCACCACATCCTGAACCCGCTTGATCTTCCTGAAATTGGATGCATGCAGCAGGATCCGTTCCCCGTTGGGGGCAATGACTTTGCGGAAAGCATCGATTGGTTTGCGGGTAAACCGGCTGACATCCACAAAGTTCAGGATCACTTCGATTTCTTTTTCGATATGGAAATGACTGAGCGTTTCCATTTTCAGGTTCTCTGATACGGCGGTGATGGCATCACTCTCATTGATGGAGAAAGTAACCACCGGTGCATAAGTCTTATCACGACCCACCAGGGTAATATCCGTTCCATGCAGGGTGGTGATCACCGGAATGTTTTTGCCTTCTTTTTTCAGGATCTGTTTGGCCATGTACGCGGCTGATGCATGCGGAATAGCATAGTGCACATGCAGCAGGTCCAGGTCATTGTTCTTGATCACATCCACCATGGTACTGGCCAGGGCCGTTTCATACGGCGGAAAATCAAAAAGCGGGTACGTGGGTACCTGCACCTCATGGTAGAGAATATTCGGGGTGAAGGAACCCAGTCTTACCGGGTGCTGGTAAGTGATAAAATGAACCAGGTGACCTTTTTGTGCAAGCGCGATACCGAGTTCGGTCGCGAGCACGCCGGATCCGCCAAATGTGGGATAACAAACGATTCCAATCTTCATAATCTATAATCAAAAGGGAAACTAAGGTAACGGATTTAGCCGGCTTTGGTTGACCGTTCATCTTAAATAATTATCTTCAATTTCCTGTTTATTTAACTTTAACAAAAATCGACGGATGCGTAAAATTCTGTTCACTTTTATGGCCGGCCTGGTTTTTCAGGCGGTTGGAGCCCAGGCTACTGATTCAGCGTGGATTAAAAAAATTTCGGACGAGATACTGACCAATGGGAAGGCCTACGAGAACCTGCGTCACCTGACCAAACAGATCGGCGGAAGGCTGGCCGGCTCCCCGGGTATGGTAAAAGCCGAGCAATGGGGCCTCGAAACTATGAAGAAAAGCGGGGCTGACCAGGCCTGGTTGCAGGAATGTATGGTGCCTCATTGGGTAAGAGGGGGTGTTGATTTTGCCCAGGCCAATTATACAGTACCTGCCACCGTGACTAAAAACATGGTCCCCAAAAATAAAACACTGGATATCGTGGCCCTGGGTAATTCAATGGGTTCTGGTCCGAAAGGAATCAGCGCCCCGCTGCTCCTGGTCAACTCGTTTGAGGAACTGGAAGCCAAAAAGGACCAGGTGAAGGGAAAGATCGTTTTTTATAATTACAGATTCAACGATACGTACGTCAGCACATTCAATGCTTACCGTGATGCGGGGCAGTACCGCGGACAGGGACCCAGCCGGGCCGCCAAATACGGGGCTATCGGGGTGATCGTCAGAAGCCTGAGCCATGCAGTGGATAATAATCCGCATACCGGGGCCACCCGTTATGACTCTGCATTTGCCAAAATTCCCGCAGCAGCTATCGGGCTGAGGGATGCGGACTGGCTGAGCGAACAGATTCAAAAATCAGGGGTACAGGTAAGCATGAAGACCAATGGAAAATTTTTACCGGATACTATCGGGCACAACGTGATCGGTGAACTGAAAGGGACTGAATTTGCGGATCAGATCATTACCGTAGGTGGTCACCTCGATAGCTGGGACAATTGTGAAGGAGCCCATGATGACGGGGCCGGTTGCGTGCAGACAATGGAAATACTGAGGGCCTTTAAGGCACTGGGATATAAACCTAAACATACCATCCGCTTTGTGCTTTTTGCCAATGAGGAAAACGGGTTAAGAGGCGGTGCAAAATATGCGGATGAAGCGGTGGCTAAAGGAGAAAAACATATACTGGCCATTGAAAGTGATGCCGGGGGATTTACACCACGGGCACTTGGGTTCACCGGCAGTGATGAGCAATATGCTAAATTTTTATCCTGGAAGGAACTGATTGCGCCATACGGCTGCAGTGAACTGGTGAAAGGCGGAGGAGGAGCGGATATCGGTCCGTTGAGCAGGGCCCTGAAAACACCTACGGCCAGTCTCAATCCTGATACGCAGCGTTATTTTGATATTCACCATTCCCGCAGTGATGTATTTGAAGCCGTGAACAAGCGGGAACTGGAACTGGGTGCGGTGAATATGGCAGCACTGATCTATCTCGTCGATAAATACGGTTTATAAATGCTGATACAAACCTTGAAAACCCTGTTCAACAGGGACCTGGAGAAACTCAGCCAGGAGATCAATGCCTATAAGAATGAAAAGAATATCTGGCTGACAGAGGATGGGATCAGCAATTCAGCGGGGAATCTTTGTCTTCACCTGCTGGGTAACCTGAATACATACATTGGGGCGGAAATCGGGAAAACAGGGTATATCCGTAACCGGGATCTTGAATTTTCAATGAAGGATGTGACCCGGCAGGAACTGCTGGAAGGGATCACGAAGGTGAAAGAGATCGTTCAACGTTCACTGGATCTGATGAAAGACAATGAACTGGAACAGGAATACTCCTTACTCGTATTTAAAGAAAAGACCAGTACCGGCTATTTCCTGGTTCACCTGGCTGTTCATCTCGGGTATCACCTGGGGCAGGTTAATTACCATCGACGGATGCTGGACAAGTAAGTAAAATCTTAATGCCATTACAATATGAGTTTTGAAGCACATAAGGAAGATTACTTCATCAGTGACGATCCCGCTTTACTTGACATTGATATCATACATGATTTTTTATCCAACCGGTCCTATTGGGCAGAAGGTATTCCAAGGGGGATCGTTGAAAAATCCATAGCTAATTCGCTTTGTTTTGGTTTATACAACAGCGGTAAACAAATCGGTTTTGCCAGGCTGGTGACAGATAAAGCCACATTTGCCTACCTGGCAGATGTATTTGTACTGGAGGAATTCCGCGGGAAAGGCCTGTCCAAATGGCTGGTGGAACTGATCCAGTCGCACCCGGAAGTGCAGGGATTCCGCCGCTGGATGCTGATGACCCGCGATGCACAGGGACTTTATGAGCAGTTTGGCTGGACAGTGCTGGACGAGGATGCCCGCCAGCGGTGTATGCAGCGGCATTTTAAGGATATGTATAAGAAAGGCTAGAGGCGAGAAGCCAGAAGCGAGAAGGACGTTCTTAGCTGGTATAGTTCCGGATTGCTCATTTACCTGTCAAAAGAGAATTTACGGCTGTATTTACTTTATCAAACGGGAAGCCGGCCAGCGTCTTTTCCATCAATTTTTTTATTTCTGCTGTACAGAGATTGCCGATGCTGCCTTCGTGGGTATGGTTGACTGAAGTGTCGTAATTAAACTGCCCCGCTTCAATATCCCTTCCCACTTTTTTATATGCATCGCGGAAAGGCATACCCTGGTTTACCAGTTTATTGACTTCTTCCACACTGAAGAGGTATTTGTATTTTTCATCCGCCAGGATATCCTTATTGATTTCAATATTACTCAGCATCAGGCCGGTCATTTCAATACAGGCACCCAGGGTCTTGAAAGCCGGGAATAAATGCTCTTTCAGCAACTGCAGGTCGCGGTGATAACCCGAGGGCAGGTTGGTGGTCATCATTGATATTTCATTGGGCAGGGCCTTGATCCGGTTGCAATGGGAACGGATCAGTTCAAACACATCCGGGTTCTTTTTATGCGGCATGATACTGCTGCCGGTGGTCAGTTCGGCCGGGAAAGAAACAAATCCAAAGTTCTGGTTCAGGTACAAACAGGCATCCATACTCAGCCGGGCCAGGGTATCCGCCACATTGGCCAGTGCCTGGGCCACGATCCGCTCTGCTTTACCTCTTCCCATCTGGGCATACACCACATTATAATTCATGGTTTCGAATCCGAGCAATTGGGTTGTCAGGGTACGGTTGATCGGAAACGAGGAGCCATATCCGGCGGCTGAACCAAGCGGGTTCTTATTGACCACTTCGTAGGCGCTTTTGATCGTTATCACATCATCCACCAGGCTCTCGGCATAAGCGCCAAACCATAAACCAAAGGAAGAGGGCATGGCCAGTTGCAGGTGGGTATAGCCAGGGAACAGGTGGCTTTTGTATTTTTCACTCTGAACCTGCAGCAATTCAAACAAGGGCTGAATATTGTTTACCAGTTCTTCCAGTTCATGGCGCAGGTATAATTTCACATCCACCAGTACCTGGTCATTCCGGCTGCGGGCCGAATGAATCTTCTTACCGGCATCTCCCAGTTTCTGTGTCAGCAGCAACTCAACCTGTGAGTGAACGTCTTCCACATCGGGGAGAATGGTGAAAGGGGAGAGGTGAGAAGGGGAAGTGGTCTTGTAAATTTCCCTTAATGCAGCAATGATATTGTTTTTTTCTTCCGGCGTAAGTAATCCGACAGTTTCCAGCATGGTAACATGGGCAATGCTGCCTATGATATCAAAGGGAGCCAGCATCAGGTCGAATTCGCGGTCACGGCCGACGGTAAACACTTCGACTTCCTTTAATGAGGCGGTATCCTTTTGCCAGAGTTTCATAATACCTGATTTAATAGGTTTATATAAAGGGTGATCCCTTCATTGATTTCTTCAATAAAGATATATTCATCGGCGGTATGACTCCTGGCTGAATCTCCAGGCCCCATTTTCAAAGCCGGAAATGGCATCAGGGCCTTATCTGAAGTGGTCGGGGAACCATAATAAGTTCTGCCCAATGCAGTCCCGGCTTTTACCAGCGGATGATCCAGCGCAATGGAAGTGGAACGAAGCCGTGTACTGCGTGGGATCACTTCGCAGCTCACATTGGCTTTAATAAGACTGATCACTTCCTCAAAACTGTACAGTTCATTGATACGGGTATCCACCACGAATTTGCAGACAGCCGGCACCACATTATGGGCCTTATTTTCTGTTTCAATGACCGTTACATTCATTTTGGATGGTCCCAGGAGCGGGGAAACCTTCTCCAATTGGTGGGTGATGATCCAGTTGATATCTTTTAACGCTTTGTAAATGGCATTCTCCCCTTCGTTTCGGGCCGCATGACCGGCTTTGCCATGACTGATACAATCGAGCACCATCAGTCCTCTTTCCGCCACCGCCATCTGCATCTGGGTGGGCTCACCAACAATGGCACAGTTAATCCCGGGTAAGTAGGGCAGTGTATATTCAATACCACCCGTACCACTGATTTCCTCTTCTGCCGTGGCAGCGAAGATGAGGTTGTAACGGCCATCCTGTGTATTATAAAAATGCAGGAATGCGGCCAGTAAGGACACCAGGCATCCGCCGGCATCATTGCTGCCCAGTCCATACAACTTGCCTTCTTCCACCACAGGGGCAAATGGGTCTTTGCTGTATTGGGGGTTGGGTTTCACTGTATCATGGTGAGAGTTCAGCAGGATGGTTGGTTTTTGCTCATCATAAAACTTATTCAGGGCAAAAACATTATTCCCCACCCGTGTATGGATAATATCCCGTGTGCCCAGGAAGCGGCAGAGTATGCCGGCTGTCTGGTCCTCCTGTTTACTGAAGGAAGGTGTGGCGATCAGCTCTTTCAGCAGCTCAACCGCATTGGTTTGAAGTATGGTCAGGTCACTGTTCATGTATAATACTTGTTCCTGCCCTTCCCTTCAGGAGGTCAGGCAGTTGTTCAGCCTTGCCGATTATCACTTTACTTACCCCGCTGTTCAGGGCGGTAAAGGCATTATCGAGTTTCGGGATCATGCCGGCGAATATTTTGTTGGTTGCTTTCAGTTCCTGGTAATAGGATGGTTTTATTTCAGGAATCACGGTACGGTCATCACCGGCATCCAGCAATACGCCGCTCTTTTCAAAAGAGTAAATGAGCTCGGTTTGATAAAGTCCGCTCAGTCCCTTGGCGATTTCCTGGGCAATGGTATCGGCATTGGTGTTCAGTAACTGACCCTGCTGGTCATGCGTGATAGGAGCAATGACCAGGGAAATATTCTTATTCAAAAGGGTACTGATCAGATCCGTATTGATGCTATCCACATCCCCTACAAATCCATAATCCAATACCGGGTGATTTCTTTTGTGGGCCAGTATCACATCACCGTCAGCCCCGCAGAGTCCGATCGCATTGCAATGGTTGGCCTGGAGGGCTGCTACAATATTCTTATTGATATAACCGGCATAGACCATCGTCACGATCTTCAGGGTTTCCGCATCCGTAATCCGGCGCCCGTCCACCAGTTGTTGTTCAATCCCCATTTTTTCTGCCAGCCGGGTGGCGAGTTTGCCCCCCCCGTGGACCAGTATCTTTTTGCCATCAACAGCGGCGAAATCGCGAAGGAAAGCAGCGAGCCTGGTATCATCATCGATGATGTTACCGCCGATCTTTATGATATAGAGTTTATCCATTATTTTTTAATAATTGCTCCAGTACCGCCTGCGCGGCCCATACCCGGTTGCCGGCTTCCCGGGTAACAATACTGTTTGGCCCGTCGAGGATCTCATCACTCAGTTCCACATTGCGCCGTACCGGCAGGCAATGCATCACTTTGGCATTATTGGTGCCTTCCAGTTTTTTATTGGTCAGCATCCATTTCGGGTCACTTTCATAGATCTTTCCGTAATCCGTATAAGTACTCCAGTTCTTCACATAGACAAAGTCCGCATCTTTCAGTGCTTCTTCCTGGTTATGGGTAATGGTGGCCCCTTTGGTGAATTCCTCACTCAGTTCATAATCTTCGGGGTGCGTGATCACAAAATCCGCCTGGCCCCAGGCATTGACCCATTGGGAAAAACTATTGGCCACACATTGAGGCAGCGGTTTAACATGCGGGGCCCAGCTGAGTACGATCCTGGGTTTTTTGGCCAGCGGCTGCTGCTGCATCGTTTCCGTGATAGTAATGATATCAGTGAGCGACTGCAACGGGTGCAGGGTGGCGCTTTCAAGACTCAGTACGGGAATACCAGCGTATTTGATAAACTGCTTTATATAGAGTTCGCTGTAATCGTCTTCCCGGTTCTTCAGTGAAGGGAATGTACGGATAGCCAGGATGTCAAAATACTTTCCAAAAACGGGTGCCGCATCTTTTACATGTTCTACGGAAGTACCACTCATGATGGCTTCTTCTTCAAACTCAAGGGCCCAGCCTTCACTGCCTACATTGAAGACAATGGCTTCCATACCCAGGTTCTGGGCCGCGATCTGCGTGCTCAGGCGGGTACGCATACTGGGATTGAGAAACAAGCAACCGATCCGTTTATTGGCGCCAAGTGATTTACTGGCTAACGGATTGGCTTTATGCTCCAGGGCACGTTGTACCAGGGCATCCATATTGTCTACATCATGAACAGAAACGAAATTTTTCATATCAGCTGGCAGGGGCAGAAACCAAGAGATTGATTTCTTCTTTTATTGATTCAATAAATTGTTCGGCGTCTTTTTTCTTCAGGCCTAATGAAGGCAGGAGGCGGATCACATCCGGTTTGGCTTCCCCGGTAAAGATCTTTTGCTTCCAGAGCAGGTTTTTTTTCAGGTCCTTCAGTTCACCCGGTACATCAAAACCGATCATCAGCCCGCGTCCCCGTACATTCTTTAATTCAGGAATGGCGCTCAGCTCATCGCGCAGGTATTTGCCGATCATGACGGCATTGCCCATCAGCTTTTCCTCTTCAATGATTTCAAGCACGGCCAGGGCTGCCGCACAAGCCAGGTGATTACCACCAAATGTGGTGCCCAACTGGAAATGTTTGGGTTTGATATGGGGTGCGATAATGATACCCGCCACCGGGAACCCATTGCCCATGCCTTTGGCCATAGTATAAATATCGGCGTTTACACCGGCAAAATCATGACTGAAGAACCGGCCACTACGGCCATAACCACACTGCACACTGTCGGCGATATATACCGCACCGTGTTTATCACAAAGTGAACGGATACTGCGGAGGAATGAATCATCCGCCACATTGATACCACCCACTCCCTGGATACCTTCTATGATCACAGCAGCGATGTCTTTGCCATCCTTGCTGAAACAGGCCTCAAGCGCTTCTTCATCATTAAAGGGCAGGAAGATCACATTGTCTGTTTCATTAACCGGGGCCGAATAATTTTTATTATCCGTAACTGCCACCGCCAGGGAGGTACGGCCATGGAAGGATTTGCTGAAAGCGACAATCTTTTTACGGCTGGTATGAAAGGAGGCCAGCTTCAGGGCGTTTTCATTGGCTTCAGCACCGCTGTTACAGAGGAATAACTGGTAATCTTCCTTTCCGGAAATCTTACCCAGTTTCTCGGCGAGCTCTGCCTGCAGCGGAATCTTTATGGAGTTGGAATAGAAAGCAATCTTTTCCAGCTGCTCTTCGATCCGCTTCACCCAATGCGGATGGGTATGGCCAATGCTGATTACCGCATGTCCGCCATAAAGATCCAGGTACTGTTCGCCTTTATCATCCCATACGTAGGAGCCTTTTGCTTTTACGATGTTGATTTCGTTGATGGGGTATACGTCGAATAGGTTCATTTGTTTGGGTTTAGTTGTTTAGTCGTTTGTTGTTTAGATGTTTAGGAGACTGTCCGCTAAACGACTAAACAACTAACGACTAAACTTTTTTAAAAGTAGTTTGCTTTCAATTTCAATCCCGTTGTCTCCGGCAATCCACAAACCAGGTTCATATTCTGCACGGCCTGCCCGCTGGCGCCTTTTAATAAATTATCGATGGCGGAATGGACCACCAGTTTGCTGCCGGCTTTCTCCAGCTGGATCACGGCTTTGTTGGTGTTCACTACCTGTTTCAGGAATATGGGTTCTTTACTGACTGTTGTAAAAGGGTGTTCTTTATAAAATTCCTGAAAGAGCACATACATTTCTTCCAGGCTTTCTTCGCAATGCAGGGTGGAACTGATGAAGATACCACGGGTAAAATCACCACGCCAGGGTACAAAATGCACGTCCACATCATTCACCGGTTGTAACTGTAGCAGGGATTCCCCGATTTCGCCCAGGTGCTGGTGGGTGAGCGTCTTATAAGCCTGGATATTATTGGCCCTCCAGCTGAAATGGGAAGTGGCGGCCAAAGACTGACCCGCACCGGTGGAACCGGTTATACCTGTAGTATAAATATCAGCCAGTAAACCGGCTTTGGCCAGTGGCAGTAATCCCAGCTGGATAGCTGTTGCAAAACAACCCGGGTTAGCAATATTTTGTGCGGTTTTGATCTGTTCGCGGTTGAGTTCCGGAAGTCCGTATACAAATTGCCGGTTACCGCTTTTTGAATGTGCCGACAAACGGAAATCATTTGCCAGGTCGATGATCTTTATGGAATTGGCTATTTTGTTTTCGGCCAGGAATTTTTTTGACTCGCCATGGCCAAGACAAAGAAACAGGATATCAATGCTACCTTTTTCAAGCGAACGGCTGTCATCCGTAAAAGTCAGAGCGGTTTCCCCCACCAGGTCCTGGTGTATACTGCTGACCGGTTTACCGGCATTGCTGCGGCTGTGGATCATGCTGATCTGCACCTCCGGGTGATTGATCAGTAAACGGATCAGTTCACCCCCGGTGTAACCTGCGCCTCCTATGATACCGATGTTGATGGACATGTTTTAAAGTTTACGTATGACTACTTTTTAAAAGCAGAGGGTTGAGCTTTTTTATTAGTGTTTAGGTGTTTAGAAGAACTTTACTTTATTTACGATCTCTATTCTGATTCTAAAATAACAAGCAGAATCACTTTTATGAAATACTGCTCGTACCTCGTAGCTCATACCTCGTACCTATTCTCTATTCGTTCACTGCCTTCCATATACCCGTCTGGTTCCCGAAAATCTTGCTGAATCCGCGAACATCATCCCCGGTGAATCCGGTATTCATTTCCCCGTATTTGCCAAACTTGCTGTTCATCAGGTCAAATCTGGATTCAATGCCGATAACCTGGAACCGGTAGGGCATCAGTTCGATGAACACATCACCGGTCACATTCTGCTGGCTGTTTGCCAGGAAAGCTTCGATATCGCGCATCACCGGGTCAAGGATCTGTCCCTCATGCAGCCAGTTGCCATAGAAAGAAGCCAGCTGGTCTTTCCATTGCAGCTGCCATTTGGTGAGCACATGTTTCTCCAGTGCATGGTGCCCTTTCAGGATCAGCATCGGTGCTGCGGCCTCGAAACCAACACGGCCTTTGATGCCGATAATGGTATCACCTACATGTATATCACGGCCGATACCGTAAGGACCGGCGATGTTTTGTAAATATTGAATGGCTTCTGTCGGGTGACCGAAAGACTGGCCATTGACTGATTTCAGTTCTCCTTTTTCAAAACCAAGTTTTACTTCTTCAGTCCCGGTCTTTGTCACCTGCGTCGGCCAGGCTTCTTCAGGCAACATACCCTTCGAAGAAAGGGTTTCTTTTCCCCCTACGCTGGTACCCCAGAGCCCTTTATTGATGGAGTACATGGCTTTGGCAAAGTTCATCTCCACGCCCTTTGCCTTCAGGT
This sequence comes from uncultured Chitinophaga sp., assembly GCA_964519865.1. Lineage (GTDB taxonomy): Bacteria > Bacteroidota > Bacteroidia > Chitinophagales > Chitinophagaceae > JJ008. Next base: position 33,684 of record CAZFLL010000012.1, read on the forward strand.
AACTGATCTCTTCTTCCCGGCTCAGTTTAAGGTCGCGGATCGGGGTGATGATTTCCACTCCCGGGATCATGATATGAAAGATCATATCGAAACGCACCTGGTCATTACCTGCACCGGTGCTGCCATGGGCTACGGCATCGGCATTCAGGGCCTTTGCGTGTTCAGCGATATGCAGGGCCTGGCTCAGTCGTTCAGCCGATACCGAAAGGGGATAGGTATTATTTTTCAGCACATTCCCGAAGACCAGGTATTTAATGATCCGGTCATAATAGCCTTTTACCGCGTTGATCGTGGTATGGGATTTTACCCCGAGGGCATAAGCATGTGCTTCGATTTTTTTTAATTCTTCTTCGCTGAAGCCACCGGTATTCACGATGATGCTGTGTACTTCATAGCCTTTGTCTTCACCCAGGTATTTAACGCAGTAGGTAGTATCCAAACCGCCGCTAAATCCGAGTACAACTTTTTTCGACATGGTGTTGCTTTGTTATTAGTGAAAGAAATGAAACAACAATGATTTGGGCTTGCTTCCCCCGTTGCCGTTTGTTTTATCCTTTTTAAGGAAGGGGCGAAGCAGTTTCCATTGTTTGAACTTCAGGAGACGTTCAAATCCTTTTTTATTCTCCTCGAAGTACTGTTTGGTCTCCTCCGGCTCATAATGGTCCTTGGGATCATAGAGCATGGCGGTACACATACAGTTTTTCCGGTCCTTGCTCATGAGGATATCATAGTTCACACAACTCTTGCAGCCGGCCCAGAAGGCTTCGTCCTGCGTAAGCTCGGAATAGGTAACAGGTTCATAGCCGAGTTCACTGTTGATCTTCATAACAGCAAGACCCGTGGTCAGACCAAATAACTTCGCTTCGGGATATTTTTCCCGGGAGAGCTCAAAGATTCTTTTCTTGATAGCTTTGGCCACGCCGCTCTTGCGGAATGCAGGAGCCACGATCAGGCCGCTGTTGGCCACATACTCCCCATGGCTCCAGGTTTCGATATAACAGAAACCCACCCATTCATTCTGGTCAGTAATGGCGATAACGGCCTTGCCTTCATCAATTTTTTGTTCAATATAGTCAGGAGAACGTTTGGCAATGCCCGTACCACGGGCAGCAGCTGAGGCCTCCATTTCGTCGGTGATTGTTTTAGAGTAGACCTTATCGGAAAGAGTCGCTACCCTGATAATAATTTTTTGCTTGTCCACTGTTGTAACTGTCTGGTTATGAGACGGGCCACCAATCCTGATAAATTTTCTCCGGGGGAATCTTCACTGACAGGGACCATGGTGAGCGGTTCGTCCTGTCAGAAAACAGGGCGACGTCGGGGGCGTGAAAAAGTAAACACATCAAAACCAACGGAATAAACACCGCTGGTGATGGGCGCGTGAAACGCAAATTGTTTTGTATGTGTCAGAATATTCGCCATCTGGCTGAATAGGTTGTAACTTGGACGCAAATTTATAATAATAATTGGTTTTAGAAGCCAAAAACTTTTGTTATAAACCTTTAATTATGAGCAACAATACCATCAATACACCTGAACAACCGTTAGCGCAACCACCTGTAAAGAAAAAATCTGTATTCCGGCGCTTTGCCCGGACATTACTGATCCTGTTGTTGCTCGGCCTGGCTATATTTTTTTACTTCCGTTTTTTCTTTGTCTTTGGGGAAGGCAGCAAGGCCGGCGAACTGAATTTTTTTGTGAAGAAGGGCTATGTTTTCAAAACCTATGAAGGACGTGTGATTCAGACAGGCTACAACTCAAAAGTACCCGGGAGTATTCAGTCCAATGAGTTTGAGTTTTCCGTGGTCAATGAGAAAGTGGCTCAGCAACTGATGTCTAACAGTGGTGCTTTTATGGAGCTGCATTATAAAGAATACCTGGGTGCCCTGCCCTGGAGAGGGATGAGTAAGTATGTGGTGGATAGTATTATCTCGGTACAGAAAGTAAATAAAGCCACCACGCCGTTGGAATAAATATTAACGGGCATGGATCAGGAAGATCGCCGGACGTTTGTGTATATCCGTCTTTTCATTTAGCCACTGTTTCACTGTCTTTGTTTTGATCCATTCTGCCGGACCGGTAAGATCTACGGCGATGCAGAACCGTGTTTCCGGGTTACAGGATTTCAGGATAGCTTCGATCAGCTGGTTATTCCGGTAGGGGGTCTCTATAAAAATCTGGGTACAGTCTTTTTTAGCGGATTCAGCTTCCAGTTCCTTCAACACTTTGATGCGTTGCCCGTTATCAATCGGTAAGTATCCATTGAATTTAAATTGTTGCCCGTTCATACCACTGCCCATCAGGGCCAGCAGGATGGAGCTTGGGCCGACCAGTGGTTTTACCGTTACGTTCATAGCCTGGGCAATGGCGATCAGCGTCTGACCGGGATCGGCTACTCCCGGGCAACCCGCTTCACTCACAATACCAACCACTTTATCTTCTTTCAGGCTCTTGCGGAAAAGATCCGGGGCGGTGGCATCGGCCATATTCACCCATTCATAATTATCAATGATCATTTCCTGTCCGGGCAGTACGGCTTTCCATAATTGTTTAAAATAGCGCCGGGTGGTCCGTTCATTTTCCACAAAGAATACCTGGCATTCGCTGACCGCATTACTGATAAAAGACGGAATGGCGGGCAGTCCATCCTCCTGCAATACAGCCGGTATTAAATAAACGGTGGCCATAGGTTCAGCTGTTTTTTACTTTGTTTACACTAAGTGTTGCTGCAATGATCGCGTAGGCAGGGGCCAGTATGATCAGCGCGTGCATGGCATAAAAGAGAAGGCCATTGCCAATGGCCAGTCCCTTGTGGCGGCCGGTAAAAGCGATACTCTGGGACAAACTGAAATTATTGCGGGCAAATGAATAATCCAGCATGGATACACCGAAATAATAACATTCGAGAAAGAGGGCGATCACCGGGGTGATCCAGCCTGCCACAGGCACCAGGGAAAGCAGGATCAGGGCCACCAGGTACACCAGTTGCCAGCCGGCATTGCGCAGGGCCAGGCGTATACCACGGATAGCATCTTTTTTAATTTCAGACCAGTTGAATGTGTGCTCCTTCCCGTCAATGATCGCTTCGGTTTTTTCACTGAGATACGTGAACAGCGGGGAACCAATGATCAGGATCGCGTATTTAAATAAAGAGAAATAGAAAAGCACGAGTACCAGCCGCAGCATCATACCGGTCATTACAAAAAAGAAACTCAGCCATTCACTTCTTTCTTTCTGCAGCCATACTTCAATACCCAGCTGGTCGCTGATCCAGGAGACCACCTGGTCGGAGGATTGCCAGAAAAAGAGCATGCCGGTGATAAAAAGCAGGGCATATACAATACCGGGTATAATGATCCAGCGGAACAGTTTGTGCTGTTGAATAAAGCGGCGGGCTTCTTCCCAGGATTGGAATGCAATGACAATTTCTTTCAGCAAAGCCTTAAATTGAGGGCTAAATATACCCCTTTACGAAGAGGAATGGAAAGGATTTCCCCCTTATTTTTAATGCCGGATGTTGCGGAAAAAACTTAGTAATCATTTCTATCAACGGGCCAATGTACCCGGGATCGCCCGTGAGCTGATCGGGAAAGTACTGGTCAGTCGCCTGGACGGGATAACCTGTGCCGGTCGCATTGTGGAAGTGGAAGCTTATAATGGAATAACCGATAAAGCCTCACATGCACGTGGTGGCCGGCGTACCGCAAGAACGGAGATCATGTATGCGAAAGGCGGAGTGGCCTACGTATATCTCTGTTACGGGATTCATCATTTATTTAATGTGGTCACGAATACCAGTGGTATTCCCGACGCGATCCTGATCCGGGCACTGGAGCCGCTGGAGGGTATCCGGGAAATGCTGCGGCGCACCGGCAAGAAAAAAGCGGATGAAACATTGACGCGTGGCCCCGGTAATGCAGCCAGGGCAATGGGCATCAGCACGGCCCATACCGGGTGGTCACTCCAATCGCCTGAACTTTTTATTGCAGCCGATAATTATGTGGTAAACGACCAGGACATAGTGGCGGGACCGCGGATCGGGGTGGACTATGCGGGATCAGATGCATTACAGCCTTACCGTTTTTACATAAAGGGTAATAAATATGTGAGTATGCCCAACAAATCTTAGCCGTTGCAGCGGTTCCTTTTTTTCAAAAGACTTATCTTAACCTCAAATATCTACGGCTTGTCAAAACATCAACTCAAGGTTATTTCCCTGTTGGCCGGAATAGCCATTGCACTCATCCTGTATTTTGTAAATCCCTTTCATGTATCGGAGCCCGCGGCAAGGGTATTGGCGGTGGCCGGCCTGATGATTACCTGGTGGGTTTCGGAAGCGCTGCCCATGCCGGTGGTGGCCCTGCTGCCTCTTGTCCTTTTTCCCTTACTAAAGATCAATACCATCAAAGCCACCGCGGCTTCCTATGGCAATGAAGTGATCTTTTTATTTATGGGAGGGTTTATGCTGGGGCTGGCGATTGAAAAGTGGAACCTGCACCGGCGCATTGCTTTGAATATTGTAAAAGCCACAGGTACCAGTGGCAACCGGATCGTACTTGGATTTATACTGGCCACCGGTTTTCTCAGTATGTGGCTGAGCAATACAGCAACGACCATGATGATGTTCCCGATTGCACTGTCGGTAATTCATGTAATGAAGGAAAACCAGGAAGGGGGCAATTACGCGCATTTCAACCTGAGTATGATGCTGGCGATTGCCTGGGCTTCAAATTTCGGCGGGATCGCCACCATTATCGGTACACCGCCGAATGTGCAGTTTGTCGGTTATTTTGAAAAGAAGTACAATATCAATATCGATTTTGTGGACTGGATGATACTCTGTACCCCGCTGGCCCTGATCCTGATGTTTGCGTTATATATTGTAACTACAAAATTCCTTTTTCCCAATCATATCCGTTCCAGCGAAGCCGCCCGTAAACATATTCACGGGGAGATCGCCTTGTTGGGTAAATTCAGCAGGCCGGAGAAAAGAGTGTTGATGGTCTTTGGCAGCACCGCCCTGCTCTGGATCTTCAAGGACCTGATCAACGCGGGCCAGTCCATATTCAAACTGGATGATAATATGATTGCCATCATGGGCGGACTGGCCCTGTTCATCTTTCCTGCCGGGGCTTCAAAAGAACCGGATGAAAAAGATCAGGCAGTAGGACTGCTGGAATGGACCGATACAAAAGACCTGGCCTGGGGAATCCTGTTATTATTCGGTGGTGGTATTGCGTTAGCGGATGCCATGGAAAAAGCCGGACTCATCACACAACTGGGATCCTGGCTGGGCCAGTATGCAGGTGGAGGAATCTTCCTGGTATTTATGGTTACGTTCCTGTCTATATTTATCAGCGAAGTCATGAGTAATGTGGCCCAGGTAATTGTCTTTTCACCCGTGGTTTGTTCACTGGCAGATTCAGTGGGCATGAATCCATTACTATTAGGTATTCCTATGACACTTGCCGCCAGTTGCGCCAGTATGTTGCCGATGGGTACCCCACCCAATGCCATAGTCTTTGCTTCCGGTCATATCCGGTTAAAACAAATGATCAAGGCAGGACTGGTGATGAATTTGGTGGCGTTGGTGCTGATCACGTTGTTCAGCTGGTATCTGCTGCCGTTGCTGATGAAAGGGTAAGAGAAGGTGCGAGATACGAGCTATGAGGTACGAGCAGGATCTCGTAAAAGTGAATTGCTTGTTACAATTGCATGATCACTCTTAATAGGGACAGAAAATAAATGAAAAGAAATCGTGAGAATTGCAACACTACCTCTAAACGACTAAACAACTAAACGACTAAACTTCCTTAGAATCTCGGGCAATTCAGCTTCTTCGCATTCGGATCAGCGTGTTTCTTAATGTAGATCATGGAGATTTCCATACCGCCACGGGTATTGGAAGCCGGTTTCAGGCTGGAGGTATTGGCGTCATAAGAGAATCCCACCTGGAGGCCTTTGAATTCAAGACCAATATAAGGAATGGCGGCATCTTTCAAACGGTACCAGGCACCAATATAAACGTTCACCGGATCGTCTTCGTTGTTGTTCACATTATAGGAGAAAGCACCACCCACCACCGTGTTATAAGCCTTTGCCTGCATACTGTGGTTGGCGGCCAGGTGCAGGTAGTTGTAAGAACCCATGGGGATCTTGCCACCGGCCTGGATGGTGGTACGCGTGTTCAGGATATAGTTACCGCCCTGGAAACTTTCTTTGGGACGGTTGATATGGTACATGGAGGCACCGATATAGAAGTTGTTATAACCATTGGTACTTCCGTTATAAAGTACACCGGCATTGAGGTCAAAATAACTCAGGTTAAGCTGGTTCTGGTTGAAGATCTCACTGGTAACCCCGGTAAAGCCAAGCGGGGTAAGCTGATCCGCAAACTGGACTTTGGTAATATCAAGACGCTTATTAATATACACGCCCTGGAAACCGGCACCGATCTGGTGGAAACCGTCTTCATCCAGTCCTTTATGATAAGCCAGTGAACCACCTGCATAGTTGGTAACCAGTACGCCATCACCGGCGCGGTCAGTCACGCCGAGTATACCAACTCCCATCTGGTCCAGTTCGGAGATCCTGTTTTTCAGGATACCAAAATCCAGGGAAACGGTTTTGGTCACGAATGCATTATTGATTGTGGGCCATTGATTCCGGTAATTGCCTGCTATACGGAAGTCACCATCGAATTTTCCGGTAAGGGCCGGGTTCAGGGTAAGCGGGGAAGCAAAGAACTGGGAAAAGTTAGGATCCTGGGCCATTGACACAGACGCCATTGCCACACAAATCAGGAGGGTAGAAAAGATTTTTTTCATCTCTGCAATTAAGTTTTTTCGTTGTATCGGGCAGGAAAAGGAAACCGTGTGAAGTACTAAACGTATGTTTTCTCCATTTGATTGCCCGGGTCCGCTAATAATTCTGCCAGAACGAACCGGTAAAATACAACTTTTTAAAGACCTGAGAAATAGAATTAATGCTGCTTGGTCCGGATTTGATGAGAATCATTTCCTGTAACTGGCAGTTATAGTTAATTAGTTGGATAAAAGGGAACTATCTCCCGATATTTATCCATATTACATCTGCATTTTCGGTCCGTAAGCCAGGTCGCCGGCATCGCCTAAACCGGGTACGATATAGCCCTTGGCTGTCAGCTCATCATCAATATCCCCGCACCAGATCTTTACCGAAGGCTCTTCTCTTTTTACATATTCTATGCCAACGGTACAGGCAATGGCTGCTACTATATGAATTTCACGGGGTTGTCCCTCTGCTTTTAGAAAACGGATGGATTTTACGAGGGAAGAACCCGTGGCCAGCATAGGATCGGAGATAATCACGACCCGGTCATCCAGTTCCGGGCTCGACATATATTCCAGGCTGATCTCAAAGCTGCCATCCGGATGGTGTTTCCGGTAAGCTGAAATAAACGCATTATCCGATTTGTCAAAATAGTTCAGCAATCCCTGGTGCAGGGGTAAACCAGCCCGCAGGATGGTCGCCAGTACCGGGTATTCCTTCAATACGCGGTGGGTGGCGATACCCAGTGGAGTGGGTACCTCTTTTTCCATATCGGGTAAAACCTTACTGATTTCATAAGCAGCTATTTCCCCGATCCGTTCCAGGTTGCGGCGAAACCGCATCCGGTCCGTCTGTATCTGCGTATCTCTTAATTCACTGACCCAGTTACTGACTAAAGAATGTTGCTGGCTGAGATTGACGATCATGTTGGCGACTTGTTTGTAAACCTGCTCCCGGTATTTGTAACCCTGGTCCCAGGTATTTTTTAATTTTTTCATCCCGGCTCACCCCACAGTCCGAAAAGTCATACCGTAAAGTGCAAGGATCATTTACTTTCGCAAAACTAATCTAAAAAAGCTTTCATGGTTTACAGGGCTATTGGTTTAATGAGCGGCAGTTCACTCGACGGACTGGATATCGCGTTTGTTGAATTCCAGGAACAGGGCGGACACTGGACCTACGAAATACTCGAAGCAGGTTGCAGTCCGTATACGGATGAATGGAAAACACGGCTCAGCGGGGCCACCGGGCTTTCGGCCAGGGATTACCTTTTATTACATGCCGAGTATGGTCATTATACCGGGCAGCAGGTGAATGCATTTATTGAAACGCATAACCTGCAATACAAAGTGGCTGTGATTGCTTCGCACGGACATACTACCTTTCACCTGCCCGGGCAAAAAATGACGGCCCAGCTGGGTGATGGATCCGCTATTGCCGCGGTAACCCAATTGCCGGTGGTATCGGATCTGCGGGCATTGGATGTGGCTTTTAGCGGTCAGGGTGCCCCGATTGTTCCTATCGGGGAAAAACTCCTGTTCAGCGGCTATGATTATTTTCTCAATATTGGAGGGATCGCCAATATTTCCGCGCATGCGGAGAAATATATCGCTTTTGATATCTGCCCGGCCAACCGGGTACTCAACCTGCTGGCCGGGGAAGCCGGTATGGATATGGATGCCGGTGGAGCCATGGCTGCCGGGGGGACTGTGGATATTCTTTTACTGGAAAAACTGAATGCCCTCGATTTTTACAAACTGACCTGGCCCAAATCTCTGGCCAATGAATATGGAACCGCTGTTGTATATCCCCTGATAAAAGCAGCCGGAATTTCAAACACAAATGCACTCGCTACTTATACCGAACATATTGCCATACAGGCGGCCGCTTCGGTAAAAGCCCTGCAACAAAATACACCTTCATCATCCTCAAGGCTCCTGGTCACGGGCGGTGGGGCGTTTAACGATCATTTACTGCAGCGGCTGGATCACTACCTGAGTCAGCTCGGCGTGACGACCGTTTTACCCGATGCCCTCCTGGTAAATTATAAAGAAGCCCTGATCATGGCTTTTATCGGGGTTTTACGCTGGAGGCAGGAATACAATGTGCTTTCTTCTGTTACCGGGGCCACCCGTAACAGTATTGGCGGGGCGCTTTGGACGGGCCAGGAGGCTTAAAAAGGGAATAGATTTTAGGAAACAGAGAACAGAGAATAGAAAATAGGGGGTGTTGAATTTTCACCTGTTTTTTATGAAAAACCTCCCCCTGAAAAGTGGCCTTCCATCCCGGAATTTCTTCATCTATAATAATGATTCACAGGTTAATAAAATGTACTAAATTCATTTTATTAATCCGGGCACCCTTTCACCACCAAAACCAACGAAGAATGAAAGCCCGGTCTGTAACAGGAAATTCTCCAGTAGAAATCAATGCTGCATTGTCTGCCAGTCAGGCTGAAGGCTTTCAGCCCACACTGGCAATCGTATTTATTTCTGTTAAACAGGACAGAAAGGCCGTTTGTGAATTGTTAACCCGGTTGGGAATTGATGTGATCGGGGCTACTTCAGCCGGTGAATTCACTGAAGGTCATGAAAGTACCGGGGAGATCGCATTGATCCTGCTGGATATCCCTCGATCTGATTACTGCATATTACTGGAAAAATTTGACGACAGGACGGAAGAAGAAACGGCTGCTACGCTGGCCAGAAAAGCGTTGGAGAAATTCAGCAAACCTGCGTTCATTCTTTGCAGCAGCTTTTTTTCCAGAGACGGGAAAGTAGTCAATGGGGAAGTACTGGTACGAAGTTTTGAATCGGTGGTTGGTCCGCAGGTAAACCTGTTTGGCGGGATGGCCGGTGATGATCTCAGCTTTTCCGGGACCTGGGTTTTTACCAATGACCAGGCATCTGATTATGGGATGGTGGCACTGGTATTGAATGAAGAAAAAATTGATCTCTATGGCATGGCGATCTCTGGCTGGAAGCCGCTTGGGGTATTCATGACCGTGACCCATAGCGAAAAGAACCTGATTTATACCATCGATCATAAACCGGCCCTTGAAATGTACCTGCGGTATTTAGGGGAGGAAAGGGCTTCGTCCGATGATCAGTTCGATTTTTTCAAAACGGTTGGCGGGCATTACCCATTCCAGGTAGAACGGGAAGGGCGTGAGCCACATATGTGTACTCCCATTGGTTATGACAAGGAAAAGGAAGCGCTGGTTTGTGAGGCGGATGTGGCACAGGGATCCCGGTTTCGTTTTTCCACTCCCCCGGATTTTGATATTATAGAAACGGTGATAGATAAGGCGGGTGAATTAAAATCCGGATTACAGGCAGAAGCGGAAGCGATGCTTATTTTCTCCTGTGCCGGCCGGCTGAGTGCACTGGGACCACTGGCCATGCAGGAAAATGACGGACTGGCCGGAGTATGGAATGTGCCGATGGCCGGTTTTTATACCTATGGGGAATTCGGCCGGGCGGTAAATGGGAAACATGAATTTCATTCCACCACCTGCAGTTGGGTGGCTTTAAAAGAAAAATAATCTGGGGTTAACATATTCAGGAATAAAATGAAAGCTAAATCAATCAAAGGAAAAACAACTGAGGAAATCCGGGCAGCACTTGAAAACAGCAGGAATGACGGATTTGCACCTACACTGGCTGTTTGTTTTATTTCAAAAGCCATGGACAGGAATGCGATAGGTGAACTACTGGATGCGGCTGGCATTTCCATTTTCGGGTGTACCACCAATGGAGAGTTTATTGATGAGGAAACAGAAAAGGAGTCAGCGGCCATTCTTTTATTGGATATGAAGAAAGAACATTTCCAGGTATATTTCGAGGAGTACCCGGATAAAAACTACCGGGAAGTGGCAAAAGGGATTGCACAACAAGCCAGTCAGCGATTCGCTGTGCCCGCTTTTTTAATCGGCACCAGTCATGCAGCTGCTGATGGAGAGGAAGTTCTTCAGGGAATTGCAGAAGTAGCGGGCCCGGCGGTGAATGCGTATGGAGGCGCGGCGGGTGATGATTATTCCTTTACAGGCACCAACGTGTTTACCAATGGCAGGGATAGCGGATATGGCATTGTTTGTATTGCACTGGATGAATCAAAAGTGAAGATAAAAGGTATTGCCACCTGTGGATGGAAAGCCGTGGGCACAGAAAAAGTGGTGACTAGGAGTGAAGGCAATCATGTATACACCGTGGATAATATACCGGTGCTTGATATTACCGCCAAATATGGCGGGCTTGAAAATGTGACACCGGAAAACAACAATTTACTGATCGAAATAGCGGCCAATTTCCCCCTGCAGCTGCAACGGGAAAAAGGTGACCCGATCATGCGTCCGGGTCTGCAGGTGGATTGGACCGATCGCTCCTTTTATACCAGTGGTTCCGTTCCCCAGGGATCAAAGGTCCGCTTTTCCTTACCACCTGATTGGGATGTAATGGAAAAAGTGGTGAAAGGAGTTCAGCACCTGAAAGAAACGGAGATGCCGGAAGCAGATGCGTTGGTGGTATTCAGTTGTGCCGGAAGAATACTTTCACTCGGGCCGCTGATGAGTAAAGAACTGGAAGGCGTCAGGGAAGTCTGGAATGTGCCGATGGCGGGTATGTTTTCCAATGCAGAACTGGGAAGAGCCACGGGGGGAAGCCTGGAAATGCATAACCTCACCACCTGTTGTGTGGCTTTAAAAGAAGTATAAATGAACCAACAGCTACAGCTGATACTGGATTTTTTTCAGCAGCAGGAAAGTATATCCGCTGCAGAAAAGGCAGAGCTGATAAAAGCCCTTAAGAAAGTGAAAAGCGATCTGGAGATCGCTGAATTTAAGCTGGAGCGCACGGAGAAAGTGAAACGCACCACGGCTATCCTGCTGGATGAGACCATCCAGGAACTGGAGCTGAAAAGGAAAGCGGTCGAAGAGACCAATGCGGCCCTCGAGCATTCCATGGAAGAGCTTAAAGCCGCACAGGCTCAACTGATCCAGTCGGAGAAAATGGCATCACTTGGAGAGTTGACTGCCGGTATCGCCCATGAGATCCAGAACCCGCTCAACTTCGTAAACAATTTCAGCGATGTAAGTGTAGAGTTGATCAGTGAGATGGTGGACGAGGTTGAAAAAGGGAATACTGAAGAGGTGAAAGCCATTGCGAAAGATGTACAGCAGAACCTGGAAAAGATTTTGCACCATGGTAAAAGGGCCGGCGATATTGTAAAAGGAATGCTGCAGCATAGCCGGACCAGCAGCGGGCAGAAAGAACTGACAGATATCAATGCATTAGCTGAGGAATATTTACGATTGGCCTATCATGGCCTTCGGGCAAAGGATAAAACGTTTAACGCCGCCACTAACACTGATTTTGATGATAAAACCGGGTTGGTGAATGTGATACCTCAGGATATTGGCCGGGTGATCCTGAACCTGATCACCAATGCCTTTTACGCAGTGAATGAACGGAAGAAACAGCAGGGAGAGGGTTACGAACCGGTTGTCTCGGTAAGTACCAAACGGTTTGCTGATTGGATTGAAATAAAAGTAAAAGATAATGGAACGGGTATCCCGCAAAAGGCACTGGAGAAAATTTTCCAGCCTTTTTTTACCACCAAACCCACCGGGCAGGGTACGGGACTGGGGTTGAGTTTGAGTTATGATATCGTGAAAGCGCATGGTGGGGAATTAAGAGTGGAAACAGATGAAGGGGAGGGAACAATGTTTACTGTTGTTTTGAATTGCGTTACCAATTAGTAATACAACGTAATGGGAAAGAATTTTATTTTTTTGTTTTTATTACTGGCCTGCCAGGTGGGTTTTGCTCAGCCAAAAATGTATGATGCAAAATTTGTAGACAGTATAACTGCCCGGTTGCCCCGCCTGCCTGATGACACGGCAAAAGTAAATAACCTGGCCACCCTGGCAGCCATGCATTTGTTTGTTAATCCTTCACTAACCATACAATATGCAAAACAGGGAAGTGCGATAGCTAAGAAGATAGATTATTACCTGGGAATGATTACCTGCCTGGGACAATCTGCTTTTAGTTTTGCCATTAGCGGGGAATGGGCAAAAGCGACGATCGATGTGTACGAAGCTATTCCGTTGTGTGAGAAGTATAATCCCGATGCCATGGTTTATATGTGCAATATCATGGTGATTATTCAATCTACCCGCCTCGATTTTGAGCAGGCTTTGTATTGGGGACAAAAAGCCATACAGCAGCCGGCTTTTTTGGCTTCAGCGGAATTTAATAAATGGCCCACGTATATGCAGCTCTGTTATGTGTATAACGCTTTGAACAGGACAGACTCGGCGAGGTATTTTGCAGACATTATTTTAAACAATATTAAAAAATATGGCCATCAGTCACCTGAATTGACCGGGGATTCTTATACCGCTTTAGGGAATGTTGCTTTAAGTCAAAAGGAATACAACCAGGCCTTACAGTATTACCAACTCGCCACCAATAACACGATTGGTCTGGCTAAAGTGTATCAGGAGTTGCGGCAGTCCGACTCGGTCATCCATTATGCGGAACTGGGATTAGCGACCGGGCAGGTACAGAAAAATCCGGGTCAGGTTCAGGAGGCCTCAAAAATACTGGCCGCCGCATATAAAGAAACGGATCCTGCAAAGGCCAATAAATACCTGGAGATATATATTCATTCGAGGGACTCTTTGTTCAGTTCGGATAAAATCAAGCAACTGGAGCTGGTAAAGCTGACCGAACAAAAAAACAGGTTTGAATTTGAGAAAAGGGAATCGTCCAGCAGGAATCTGGCCAGGTTTATAGCGCTCTCAGCCATTCTGCTGATTGTCACCATTATTTCCTTATTGTTATGGAGGAATAACCGTTTTAAACAAAAAGCGAATTCCAAACTGGAGGACGCCTATGCGGATCTCAAAGCTACTCAGCAACAACTCATTCAGTCCGAAAAAATGGCTTCATTGGGTGAGGTGACGGCCGGTATTGCACATGAAATACAGAACCCACTAAACTTTGTCAATAATTTCTCCGAAGTAAATGCCGAGCTCATTACGGAAATGAAAGACGAGTTAGCGAAAGGGAATTTTGACGAAGCCCGGAAAATAGCTTCCGATATAGACGAGAATGAAAAAAAGATCATGTTTCATGGGAAAAGGGCGGATGGTATTGTAAAAAGCATGCTGGAGCACAGCCGCCTGGGTAGTGGACAAAAAGAACCCACCGATATTAATGTCCTGGCCGACGAATACCTGCGATTGGCGTATCACGGATTACGGGCCAAAGACAAATCATTTAATGCCCTTCTGGAGACAGATTTTGACAAAGCCATTGGAAAAATTAATCTTATCCCACAGGATATCGGCCGGGTGATTCTGAACCTGGTTACGAATGCCTTTTACGCCGTGAATGAACGGAAGAAGCAACAAGAGGAGGGATATGAGCCGGTTGTTACAATAAGTACCAGCAGAATTTCAGATCATATTGAAATAAAAGTGAAGGACAATGGCATGGGCATCCCGAAAAAAGTGCTGGATAAAATTTTCCAGCCATTTTTTACCACCAAGCCTACAGGGCAGGGAACAGGGCTGGGCTTATCACTGAGTTATGATATTGTCAAAGCGCATGGCGGGGAGCTGAAGGTGGAGACGAAGACAAATGAAGGGACCACATTTACTTTTGTTTTGCCATTGAATTAATATGGGAATGAAGAAAATATTTATATATGTCGTTGCAACCTGCGCCTTTTTTCTGCAGGCAAACAGCCAGACTACCCCCGAGGACCTGAAGACGCTTAAAGAACAGTACCAGCTAGCGACGAGCGATTCAACACGGGGGATGCTATCTTATCAACTGGCGTTCGGATACCGGTTTTCGGATATTGATTCATCGCTCTATTATACGGATGCCTCAATCAGTTATGCCGACAAGTTGAATTTGCCAGTAATTAAAGCGATGTTGATATCGCTTAAAGGGGCTACACTACTTGAAGCCGGAAAACTGCCTGAATCCCTGCAGTTACAGTTCGAGGCTCTTGAAATTGGCGAACAATATAAAGACACGGCCAACATTGCCTTTGCGCTGAACCGGATCGGAAATATTTATATGGAACTGGGGGATTATAAAAAAGCAATTGAATATTATAGCCGTTCCAAAGCGCTTTTTGAAATGATCCGGGATACAGGAATGATCCATAATGAAATGTCAAATATCGGGAACATCTATAATTTAATGCAACAACCCGACTCAGGATTGTATTATCTCCGGATCGTGTATGATGCCGCACAGAAATCCGGCGACCGGAGCAGGTACACCCGCCCTGAAATGATGTTCAGATTGGGGAATGCATATCGCCTCAAAGGCAACAAAGAGTTGGCCATGGAGTATTATAAACGGGGTATCGCAGAGGCCAATACGGACAATGATATCAGGAACCTGGCCATGAATAACCTTTTCCTGGCCACCTTATACGACGAAATGAAATTGCCCGATTCGGCGATCCGGTATGCCTACCATGCGATACAAACGGGCAGAACTATTTCATTCAGAAAAGGGGTGTATGAAGCTTCCACCTTGTTAAGTGGTTTGTTTAAGAGCAGAAACCAGGATGACAGTGCCTATAAATACCTTTCCATAGCCTATGCGGAGAAAGACAGTCTCACCGGTCCCAAACGATTCCAGGAATTGCAGCGGATCATTCTGGATAAACAACAACAGGAGCGTGATGCTGAAGCAAACCGGATTGCTGAACGTAACAAACAACGACAATGGGCCCTGATAGCCGGGCTGGCCGTTTTTTTATTCATTGCAGCCATCCTGTACCGGAATAACAAACAGAAGCAAAAGGCCAATCTGATATTGGAGTCCACACTTGGGCATTTGAAGTCCACCCAGTCGCAACTGGTTCATGCGGAAAAAATGGCCAGCCTCGGGGAACTTACCGCCGGCATTGCCCATGAGATTCAGAACCCGTTGAATTTCGTGAATAATTTTTCGGAAGTGAACAGTGAGTTGATCAATGAATTAGTGGATGAAGTTGAAAAAGGAAATACCGGAGAAGTGAAGTTGTTAGCGGCAGATATAAGAGAAAATTCTGAGAAAATAAAACATCACGGTAAAAGAGCGGATGCCATTGTAAAGGGGATGTTGCAACACAGCAGCAGTGGCAGTGGTAAAAAGGAACCTACAAATGTCAATGCATTGGCAGAGGAGTATTTGCGATTGGCTTATCATGGATTACGGGCAAAGGATAAATCATTCAATGCCCAATTAAATACAGATTTTGATGAGACAATCGGGCCTGTCAATATTATTCTACAGGATATCGGCCGGGTAATCCTGAACCTGATCACCAATGCCTTTTACGCCGTGAATGAACGGAAGAAACAACTGGAAGAGGGATATGAGCCGGCAGTATCCGTCAGCACTAAGAGAATTGCAGATCGCGTAAAGATTAATGTGAAGGATAACGGGTTGGGTATACCACAAAAGGTATTGGATAAAATATTCCAGCCCTTTTTTACCACCAAGCCCACCGGGCAGGGAACAGGGCTGGGATTGAGTCTGAGTTATGATATTGTGAAGGCGCATGGCGGGGAGATAAAGGTGGAGACGCAGGAGGGTGCCGGGACCACTTTTACAATCAGTATACCTGTTAATCAATAACGATGAAGCTGACCAAACAACTGAAAGCAGAAATAGCCGATGTGTATGAAGCCTTTTGGGGTGCCTTGTTCTATGCGGATATAGACATGTACAGTCTTTTCCTGGATGAAGATTATCGCTTGATTGGTACAACCGAGCAGGAATTTTTCTTCAGCAAGACAGAAGCCGTTCGTTTTTTAAAGGCAACCGCTGACCAGTTGGCCGGTAACCTGGAAAGACGAAACAGCCGTCATAGAATTGAAATAATTGAAAACCTCGTGCTCATTACCGATCAGTTTGATGCCTATGTACTCATTGATGATAAATGGAGTTTTTACGAAAAGACCCGGGTAACCACCTTGCTTCAGGAGAGGAAGGCCGGATGGAAAATCATACAGCAGCATTTCTCCTTTCCGGATAATAAGGCAGGGAGCGGACAGACCATTGGCCTGGAAAAGATCACTAAAGAGAATCTGCAACTCAAGGAGGCGATCCGGAGACGGACCATTGAACTGGAGTTAAAGAACAAGGAGCTGGAGATTGAATTCTCGCTGGAACGCGTACGGGCCGTGGCCATGGGCATGAAACAGCCGGCCGATATGCTTGAAGTTTGTGAAGTGATAGCCCGGGAGCTGATCAGCCTGGGTATTGGGAATATCCGGAATATCCAGACAGCTGTTATTGATGTTGAAAAGGAAACTTACCAGAATTATGAGTATTACCAGGTAGCCCGGGAGAAACTGGTTACTACAGTTGCCTATAAAGAACACCCGACCATTCATGCTTTTGTAAAGCGGATGGTGAAGGATCCGGAAGGGTTTTATGCCAGGCGGATGATAGGGGAGGGATTGAAGAAATGGCTGAAATACCAGGCAAAGGCAGGACAGTTCGTGGATCCGACTTCAACGAAAGCCGCTTCCCTTCATTACTATTTTTATTCTATCGGTTCCGGGGCATTGGGCATTACCACGTATGCCCCACTTTCAAAGGAAGCGATTGGTTTGTTTAAACGTTTCCGGAATGTCTTCCAGTTGGCGTATGCGCGGTTTATAGATATTCAGCAGGCCCTGGCCCAGGCTTTTGAAGCCAGGATCGAGGCTTCCCTTGAGAAAGTTAGGGCACAGGCACTGGGAATGCGTAAACCCGAAGACCTGCCGGATGTTTGTGAAGTATTATTTAAAGAATTACAGTCATTGGGTTTTGCTGAGCTGCGAAATGCCATGGTCAACATTCATAATGATGCGAACAGAACCTTTGTGAATTATGATTACTCCGATGAGATCGGTAAAAGTATTACTCCTTTATTTTATGATATACACCCGGTAATAAAAAAGCAGATCAGGCAAATCAGGAGTGCAGATGATGCCTTTTCTGAAACAGTATTTAAAGGGAAAGACCTGGAAAGCTGGAAATCTTTCCGGAAAAGCCGTGGGGAAAAAGAAGATAAGCGGATAAAAAACAGTACCGCCCTTTACTATTATTTCTATTCGATTGGTACGGGCTCTATAGGCATCTCCGCCTTCAATCAGATTGCAAAGGAAAAACAGGAAGTATTAAAACGTTTCCGGAATGTATTTGCCTTTGCTTACCGCAGGTATCTGGATGTGGCGCAGGCAGAAGCCCAGACCCGGGAAGCGCAGATAGAAGC